>JAGBJO010000001.1 GCA_017934425.1 Ruminococcus sp. | reverse complement strand
TTTTCCCCTCTGGACTCCCCTTTCCTGAACCCCCTTTTTCCCCACCTTTGCCGATTTTTACCGGCAAGTTTTCCGGATACCCAAGAGAGTGCAGACCCTTACCAGCCTGTCGCCGGAAATAATTCCGGCGCATGGCTTTCTACGGAAAACGGTAGTTTTCCATTGTATAAAAGTAAATGCTGTTGCCGTGGCTCTCAGGGTAGATCCTATGGACGCAAAAACTCCCCGGAGGTTTTCCGGGGAGCAAGTTAGAACCTGTCCACATAGGGTGAATGTACGGATTTTCAGGCAAAATTTGACGAAAATAAGTAGTGCCCCAAATCTTCGATTTGGCTGGCAATACTATATGCCTTGTGCTGACGTGCATGAATCCCTATGTGGACAGGTTCTTAATTTTAGTCAGGGATCATTATGCATTCTGCATTATGAATCATGCATTTTATTCCTCAAAATTGTCGTGGAAAAATTCAAAAAAGGTCTTGACAAACGGCTCCGGGTGTAGTATAATGTGTAAAGTGATTTTGTATTACACCCATTGTCAGGAGGTAGGTTTTGTGGCTAAGGAACTGCATTTCGTTCTGCTTCTGGACTGCTACGGCGACCTGCTTACAGATCATCAGCGCAATATCATGGAGCTGTACTACTGTGAGGACTTGTCCCTCGCTGAGATCGGTCAGCCCCTTGGTATCACCAGACAGGCTGTCAGAGCCCTTATCAAACGAGCTGAGGCACAGCTTACTGAATATGAGGAAAAACTGGGCTTTGCTGAAAGGCTCGGCGAAATGCGTGAGTGTCTGGATAATATCTCCACAATTGCTGAATCCCTTAACGACAAGGGAAAGGGCGCTGAAATAATCACTCAGGTCACAAGAGGGCTGGCTCTCCTGTGACAGCAAATGAATTCTACTTATTTTATATAGAGGTGTGTTATGGCTTTTGAGGGACTTTCCGAAAAACTGAATAACGTCTTTAAAAAACTGAAATCCCGTGGCAAACTTACCGAGGCTGATGTCAAGGAGGCTATGCGTGAGGTCAAACTCGCTCTCCTGGAAGCTGATGTAAGCTACAAGGTCGTTAAGGACTTCGTTAAAAAAGTCTCTGAAAGAGCCGTTGGCGAGGAAGTTCTCGCAAGCCTTACCCCTGCCCAGCAGGTCATCAAGATCGTTAACGAGGAACTCTGCTCCCTTATGGGTAACAGCAATTCCCGTATAAACCTGGCTTCCAAGCCCCCTACGGTCATCATGATGTGCGGACTTCAGGGTTCTGGTAAAACCACCCACTCTGCCAAGCTTGCCAAGATGCTCAAAAAAGAGGGTCACCGTCCGCTGCTGGCTGCCTGCGATATCTATCGTCCGGCTGCTATAAATCAGCTTCAGGTGGTAGGTCAGAAGGCAGATGTTCCGGTCTTTGAAATGGGTCAAACCAATCCTGTTACTATTGCTCAGGAGGCTCTGAAATATTCAAAGGATCACGGTTACGATATACTTATTATAGATACTGCCGGTCGTCTTCATGTTGATGAGGCTCTTATGCAGGAGCTTAAAGACATCAAGGAACTTACTACTCCCGATGAGATAATGCTCGTCGTTGACGCTATGACCGGTCAGGACGCTGTTAACGTTGCTAAGGCTTTCGATGATGCAGTAGGCATCACAAGTGTTCTCATGTCCAAGCTTGATTCCGATACCAGAGGCGGTGCGGCTCTTTCGGTACTCTCCGTTACAGGTAAGCCTATCAAGTATGTTGGTATGGGCGAAAAGCTGGACGAATTCGAGCAGTTCCACCCGGAGCGTATGGCTTCAAGAATTCTTGGCATGGGCGACGTTCTCACACTTATTGAAAAAGCCGAGAACGTTATGACTCAGCAGGACGCTGAAAAGCTTTCCAAGAAGTTCAAGGAGAATAAGTTCGATATGGACGACCTGCTTGAACAGATGCAGCAGATAAGACGTATGGGCTCTATGAAGTCTATACTGGGTATGCTCCCCGGCGTTGGCGATAAGATCAAGGACGCTGATATCGACGAAAGTCAGCTTGGCAGAATAGAGGCTATAATCACTTCTATGACTAAAGCCGAAAGAGCTAAGCCTTCCATTATAAATCCCTCACGTAAAAGACGTATCGCTGCCGGTTCAGGCACGAGGGTCGAGGACGTGAACAGACTGCTCAGGCAGTTCGAGGATATGCAGAAGCTTATGAAGAAATTCACCGGCAAGGGCAGCAAGATGAATATGCGTAAAGCAAGAAAGCAGCTGGCTGGTATGAACTTCGATAAGATGACAGGCAAGGGCGGAGGAAATCTGCCGTTCTGACGAAAGGTATTAAATGCGGTCTCCCGCCGCTTTGATATAATAATTATTACGGAGGTGAAAAAAATGGCAGTAAAGATCAGACTCAGAAGAATGGGTGCTAAGAAGGCTCCCTTCTATCGTGTAGTAGTTGCTGATTCAAGATACCCCAGAGACGGTCGTTTCGTTGAGGAGATCGGCTACTATGATCCTACTAAGGAGCCTTCAGTTGTTAAGATCGACGCTGATAAGGCTAAGAGCTGGATCGCTAAGGGCGCACAGCCTACAGATACAGTTAAGGTTATCCTGAAGAAGGAGGGTATCCTTTAATTACCCGAACGAAAGCTCTTTCTGCGGAGGCTCTCAGGGAATATTTCCCTTGAAGCCCTCTGCTGATAGAAGCTCAATGGAGGAAGAAAATGAAAGATTTACTCTATGCAATAGCTGCTGGACTGGTGGAGGATAAGTCCGCCATTAAGATCGTCGAAGATGAGCCTGATGCTGAGGGCGTTATCGTTTTCCACCTTTCCGTTGCTCCTGACGATATGGGCAGGGTAATCGGTAAGCAGGGCAGGATCGCAAAAGCACTTAGAACTATTATGAGAGCTGGCGCTGCTAAGAGAGACCTGAAGGTTTCTGTTACTATTGAATAAGACACTTATGGGGCTGTTTTTTTCAGCCCCACCTTTTTTATTAATGAGTAATGCGTAATTCGTAATGCGTAATTGTGGTATCGCCTGACGGCGATGATTTAAAGATGCTACTTACCGCAAGTCTTACGGTTATCTGCATCTTCAATTCGTGAGCGTAGCGAACACATATAATTACGCATTACGAATTACGCATTACGCATTAAAAAGGGCGCTTAACCTTTGAAAGTTAAGCGCCGTTTTTTATAATTATATAGCAGAATTAATATGCCTTGCCCCAGATAACCATGTGCTTTGCAGGCTTGCCGCAGCATACACACTTATCAGAAAGCTGTTCCTGATCGAAGGGGATACAACGTGAGCCAACGCCAGTCTTTTCCTTGACTGCGTCCTCGCAGGCTTCCTCGCCGCACCACATTGCCTTGATGAAGCCATCGCCGTTTTCTTCCAGTGACTTTGTGATCTCGTCAAGAGTTGTGCAGGCGTATGTACGTCTGTGCTGGTTCTCAAGAGCCTTTGCAAGCATTCCCTTAGGAATGTCGTTATCCAGCAGATCCTTTACCTTCTCAGCAAAATCGTCCAGTGAAGCTGTTATCTTCTCGCCATTGTAGCGGCAGGCAATTACGCACTGACCTGCTTCAATGTCCTTAGGACCGATCTCGATACGAACAGGTACACCCTTCATCTCATACTCAGAGAACTTCCAGCCAGGTGAGTTCTCGCTGTCGTCCATTTTAACTCTGATGCCCAGTGACTTCAGCTTTTCCAGAAGCTCAGCAGCCTTGTCAAGAACGCCTTCCTTATGCTGTGCGATAGGAATGATAACTGCCTGAACAGGTGCAACAGCAGGAGGCAGTACCAGACCATTGTTATCGCCGTGGGTCATGATAACTGCGCCGATAAGACGTGTAGTAACGCCCCAGCTTGTCTGGTGGGGAAGTACACGCTTATTGTCCTTGTCAGTATACTCAATGCCGAAAGCCTTTGCAAAGCCGTCGCCGAAGTAGTGGGAAGTACCAGCCTGGAGAGCCTTACCGTCGTGCATAAGCGCCTCGATAGCGTAGGTGGAAACTGCGCCGGCGAACTTGTCGCTGTCAGTCTTCTTGCCCTTTACTACAGGCATAGCCAGAGACTCCTCGCAGAACTGTGCATACACGTTCAGCATACGCTCAGTTTCCTCGATAGCCTCCTGTGCAGTAGCGTGGATAGTGTGACCCTCCTGCCAGAGGAACTCTCTTGAACGGAGGAAAGGACGGGTAGTCTTTTCCCAGCGAACAACGCTTACCCACTGGTTGTACAGCTTAGGCAGGTCACGGTAGGAGTGAACGATATTAGCGTAATGCTCGCAGAACAGTGTCTCAGAAGTAGGACGGACGCAGAGTCTTTCCTCAAGCTTCTCGTTTCCGCCGTGAGTTACCCATGCAACCTCAGGAGCGAAGCCCTCAACGTGGTCTTTCTCCTTCTGGAGGAGACTTTCGGGAATGAACATAGGCATACAAACGTTCTCGTGACCGGTAGCCTTGAACATACTGTCGAGGATATGTTGGATATTCTCCCAGATAGCGTAACCGTAGGGGCGGATAACCATACAGCCCTTAACGCTTGTGTACTCGACCAGTTCAGCTTTTTTGCAGATATCGGTATACCACTGAGCGAAATCCTCGTCCATAGAGGTTATAGCGGTAACCATTTTTTTATCCTTAGCCATAAAAATGAACCTCTTTTCTTAGAAAATAGCATATACAATAATTATACCACGTACAGCGGCGAATGTCAACCGGAATCGGCTAATAATCCAGGGCAACAGCATTTACTTTTTCAAGCTGAGCCAGCTTGACCGCTTCTCACGTTGTCGCTCGCTTGCTCGCTTACTTTGGCAGAACATCACATTTTGCCGTCGCTCAACCATATTTTGCTTGGTACAATGTTCTCTGGCAGATTTGTGTGAACTGCGACTTTAAAATTTATCGCCGCAAGGCGATACTATTTCTATTCACTTTTCACTATTCGTTATTCACCATTTACTGTCGCTTTATATTTTAAGAAAATTGTTAGTCTCC
>JAGBJO010000016.1 GCA_017934425.1 Ruminococcus sp. | reverse complement strand
TACGGATTTTCAGGCATAATTTTGTCGGTGGCAAGGCAAAAATCCGCCGACGGGCTGTCGCCCTTCAAGGATTTTTAACGCAGTCACCGGCAAAATTTGACGAAAAGACGTGCATGAATCCCTATGTGGACAGGTTCTAAGGATTTTCCTGTTTATCAGGCGGATATATAATTATCAGGAGGAAATAACTATGGATATTATCGAAATGACAAGAGAACTGGGTAAGGCGCTCCAGCAGGACGAGCGCTTCATCGCTTATCAGCTTGCTACACAGGCTAATGACCAGGATCAGGAACTCCAGAACCTTATCAGCGAGTTCGAGGGTATGCGTAAGGAACTGAACTATGAGATCACTAAGGACGATAAGGATACAGACCGTATCAAGGAACTGGACGAGGGCATTAAGGGTCACTATCAGCAGATCATGCAGAATCCCAGAATGATCGTGTTCACTGCTGCTCAGAAATCTCTTGAGTCACTGGTGACCAACATCAACCAGATCATCACTATGTGCGCTAACGGCGAAGACCCCGATACCTGCGAGCCTTCTTCCGGCTGCACAGGAAGCTGCTCTACCTGCGGCGGATGCGGCTGATGATTAATGCGTAATGCATAATGCGTAATTCGTAATTGCGCTGCGCTTTTTACTAAGCGGTCAGTTTTTCGCCGCAGATGATAGCCGTATGGTTTCAGATAATATCGCCGTAAGGTGATACCATAATTACGCATTACGCATTTCATTATGAATTATGAATTATGCATTAAGGAACAAAGAAAGGGAGAGGTAAGTAAATGGAGATAGACAGAAGCAAGGTTTCACCGATGATGCAGCAGTATTTTGAAGTCAAGGACAAGTACCCGGACTGTATACTCTTTTTCCGGCTGGGTGACTTTTACGAGATGTTCTTCGACGATGCCCTTACCGCTTCTAAACTGCTGGAACTTACCCTCACCGGCAGAGACTGCGGTCTGGAAGAACGTGCGCCTATGTGCGGTGTTCCCTATCATGCGGCGAATATGTACATCAAGCGCCTTATCGACTTAGGGCAGAAAGTGGCTGTTTGCGAACAGCTTACCGACCCTGCCGAAACTAAGGGTATCGTAGTCAGGGACGTTATCCGGGTGGTAACTCCCGGTACTCTCACCGACCAGGATATGCTGGACGATGCAAGCAATAACTACATATGCGCTATATACTATAATCACAGGGACGAAACCGCTGCCGTTGCCTGCGCTGATATATCAACAGGAAGCGTGTCGCTTATCGCTTTCGAGGGTAAGGATATCGACAGCGGCATCATCAATGAACTCTCCCGCTGTCAGCCGGCGGAGGTTCTTTTCAACGAGGACTTCCTCTCCCTGAAACAGGCTTCACCATTCCTCAGGGACAGAATGAAATGCCCCGTGACTTGCCGGAATCAGTTCACTTTCGAGCCGGAAAGATACCGCAGCTATGTGGAGCAGGTTTTCAGCGTTGATACAGTGGAACTTCTGGGCGTATCCGCTGATGGTGCGGACTGCTGCGCCCTTTGCGGACTTTTCAGCTACTTCCAGGAAACTCAGAAAACTACAGTCGCACGGTTTACCAGTATCGAGATACTGGGCGGCGACTCGTTCATGGGTCTTGACCTGAATGCAAGGCGTAACCTGGAACTTACCGAAACTCTCCGCAGCAAGGAGAAAAAAGGTACGCTCCTCTGGGTTCTTGATTCCACCAAAACATCTATGGGCAGGCGGCTTCTGCGAAACTGGATAGAACAGCCGCTTAAAAGCCCTGCAAGAATAATCGACCGCCACGGCGCTGTTGAGGAACTTTACCGCCACAGCGTGATCCTCACCGATATTACCGAACTTCTGGAACGGGTCTACGACCTTGAACGCCTTATGACAAAGGTGATGTACAAGTCCGCAAATCCCCGTGACCTGAAAGCTTTGTCCGCTACTGCCATGCAGCTCCCCCTTATCAAAGAGGAACTCAAAAAGCTGGAAAACTCCAAGCTTCTTCGCAAGTGCAACGATGATATCTCCACACTTGAGGAGATAGTAAGTCTGGTGGAAAACGCCATTATGGACGAACCGCCTGTGTCCGTCAAGGACGGCGGAGTTATCCGTGACGGCTTCAACAGCGAACTTGACCAGCTTCGCCACACCATGACCCACGGCAAGGAAATTATCGACGGCATCGAACAGCGTGAAAAGGAAAATACCGGCATCAAGAACCTGAAAATAGGCTTCAACAGAGTGTTCGGCTATTACCTTGAAGTTACACGCTCCTACTACGATCTTGTTCCTGAAGGCTGGATACGTAAGCAGACCCTTACCAACGCCGAGAGATTCATCACCGAGGAACTGAAAAATGCCGAGAACGCCATTTTAGGCGCTAAGGACAAGGCTCTGCTCCTTGAAGCGGATATCTTCGCTGAGGTCAGAGACTTCATTTCCACAAAGCTGGAAGAAGTCCAGAAAACTGCCTCCGCCGTTGCAACTCTGGACGTTCTCTGCTCCTTCGCTCAGGTGTCTCTGCGAAACCTCTACGTCCGCCCGGAAATGACTATCGACGGCACTATCGACATAAAGGGCGGCAGACATCCGGTGGTTGAACTTATGCTCACAGACGAGATGTTCGTTCCCAATGACGTATATCTGGACACTAAGTCCTGCCGTATGTCGATAATCACAGGCCCGAATATGTCCGGTAAATCCACGTATATGCGCCAGACTGCCCTTATTGTGCTTATGGCACAGATTGGCTGCTTCGTTCCGGCGGACTCCGCAAGGATATCCGTTGTTGACCAGATATTCACCCGTGTGGGCGCTTCCGACGACCTTGCCGCAGGACAGTCAACTTTCATGGTCGAAATGAGCGAAGTTGCGGACATTCTCAAAAATGCTACTCCCCAGAGCCTTGTTATACTTGACGAGGTGGGACGTGGTACGTCTACCTTCGACGGCGTGAGCATCGCAAGGGCTGTTGCGGAGTATATCTGCGGCACTAAAAAACTGGGCTGCAAGACACTTTTCGCTACTCACTACCACGAACTTATCGGGCTGGAGGACGAACTGGAGGGCGTGAAAAACTACAGCATCGCCGTTACAAAGTCCGGCGGTTCGATACGTTTCCTGCGTAAGATAGTCAGGGGAGGCGTGGACGAAAGCTACGGCGTGGACGTTGCGAAACTTGCCGGACTTCCTGCAAAGGTTGTGTCCAGGGCAAGGCAGCTGCTTGAAGATATGGAGAAATCCCATGCTACTGAGCGGCACATAACTCCTGACGATTCCGGGCAGATGAGCTTCGGCGGCGCTGACCGTCAGCAGGCTTTGCGTATGCTGGAGCGTACCAATGTGGACGAACTCAGCGACGACGAATGCCGCCAGCTTCTTAAAGATATGAGCGCACTTCTGGGCTGATGAAAGGAGAATTCAATGCCGCCTATCAATGTTCTTAGTAAGGAAATTTCGGAACTTATCGCCGCCGGTGAAGTCATCGAGCGTCCTTCGTCGGTGGTAAAGGAACTTGTGGAGAACTCCATAGACGCAGGTGCGGAGCATATCACCGTTGAGATAAAAAACGGCGGTGCGCTTTATATGCGTGTTACCGACGACGGCTGCGGTATGGCTTTTGAGGACGTACCCACGGCGTTTCTGCGCCACGCTACCAGCAAGATAATTACAAAAGCCGACCTGGACAGCATTTCTACCCTGGGATTCCGTGGTGAAGCACTGGCATCGGTATCGGCTGTGTCGAAAGTCGAGGTCATGACCAAACAGCGTGAGGAGACTTACGGTACTATCTACAACATCGAGGGAAGCCAGGAAATAAGCCACGAAAAAGGCGGCTGCCCCGACGGTACGACCATTATTATCCGTGACCTTTTCTACAATGTTCCGGCAAGGGCTAAGTTCATGAAGAAAGACGTTACTGAGGCTAATGCTGTGAGCAATATAGTCCAGAAGATCACGCTCTCCCACCCGGAAGTATCTTTCCGAATGATAAGAGATAACCGTCTGGAATTCAACTCCGCAGGCGACGGCGAACTTTTCTCGGCAGTCTATGCAGTCTACGGCAGAGACTTCGCCCGTGACCTTATCCCCTGCGACTACGAACATGAGGGCGTTCACGTCAGCGGATTTGTCATAAAACCGCTGTACTCCAAGAATAACCGTGCTTTCCAGAATTTCTTCGTGAACGGCAGATACGTCCGCTCACGGCTTTGCTCATCGGCTCTGGAAAACGCCTACTCAAACCTCATCATGACCGGAAAGTTCCCGGCGTGCGTGCTGATGATCGACCTTTCCCCCTCGGCTATGGACGTGAATATCCACCCCTCCAAGGCGGAAGTCCGGTTCACTGACGAGAAAAAGGTGACAGATGCGGTGTACTTTGCGGTGAAAAATGCGCTGATGAACGACGGGCTTATCTACGAGTTCGAGCTGAAAAAGCCGGCAGTTGACTGGACTGCACCTGCGCCTGTTAAGGAGGAACTGCCCCAGCAGTCTTTCTTCACACCTGTGGAGCAGATAGCCGAAAGGGAGCAGGCAATGTCTGAAAAGCCGGAAGTCGTGGGATTACAGGGATTTGAGGGCTACGCCAAGGAAAGAACTACTGCGCCTGAGCCGGTGAAGTTTTTTGCAACGCCGATGCCCACCGGCGATCCGCTTGCAAATTCCCATAGCGAACCGGATATTCCCGTTCCGGCTGTGTTCCCGGTACAGCCTGAAAGTACGCCTGAACAGGAAGCTACTGCCTCTGTAGCGGAAGTTCCCGAAAGCATACCTCAGCCAGAAACTCCGGCTGAACAGGCAGCGCCTATTGAAGGATTCAAGTATCTGAACCAGAGTGCGTTTACTGCGCCTGCCTCAGCCGTTCCTGAACCAGCGGCAAGCGCTCCGCAGACTCCTGTGAACCCCCTTGAGGAGGAGTTCCCGGATCTGAGACTTATCGGTGAGGCGTTCGGGCTGTACGTCATCGCAGAAAGCGGCAGCAAGCTGGTCATCATCGACAAACACGCCGCCCATGAGCGCATCATCTTCGAGCGCCTTATGAGCCGCAACTGCCGGCAGTTCAGCCAGACCCTCCTGACCGGAGTAAAGGTACTCCTGACCGCCGACCAGTTCAGTGCTGTTGAGGAAAACCAGGAACTCCTGGCAGACTTAGGGTTCACCTTCGACCTTTCAGACGCACCATGCATTACGGCAACGGCTGTTCCCACGTTCATAATGGAACTTGACATGGAGGAGATAGTCTGCGAGGTTGCGGAAAATCTGCGCCTGCACAAAGTCTCGCCTCAGTCCGGTCAGCTTGACGACATTTTCCACACCGTCGCCTGCAAAGCGGCTATAAAGGGCGGCGACAGGAATTCCCCGGAGGAACTCCTCTCCCTTGTGAAGCAGGTGTGCTATAATGAAAAGATACGTCATTGTCCTCACGGCAGACCTGTGATGTTCACAATGACCAAGAGTAATATGGATCATCAGTTCAAGAGAACGTAAGGGGGTGAAGCTATGAGCAGACCTTTTGTGCTGGCGGTGGTAGGCCCTACCGCTTCCGGCAAGACATGGCTCGGTATCGAGCTGGCTAAAAAATACGGCGGAGAGGTCATTTCCGCCGATTCTATGCAGATATACAAAGGGCTTGACATTGCATCTGCCAAGCCTACCCAGGAGGAGATGCAGGGAATACCTCATCACCTTATCGGCTTCCTGGATCGTGACCGCAGTTTCAGTGCGGCGGAGTACGTGGAACTTGCAAACCAGAAGATAAAGGAAGTCCTGAGCCGTGGTAAACTGCCCATAATCGTAGGCGGTACGGGGCTTTATGTGGACTCGCTCCTTAATAACGTGAAGTTCGCAGAAGTAAAGGGCGATGAGGCTTACCGTGAACAGCTTTACGCCTTTGCCCGTGAGCAGGGGAATGAGGCACTTCACAGCCGTCTTGTGTCACTTGACCCGGAGGCTGCGGAGGCTATCCACCCGAATAATACTGTCAGAGTAGTAAGGGCGCTTGAAGTGATCCACGTCAGCGGACGGAAGTTCTCTGAACTGAAAGCGGAGAGCCGCCTGGAGGAAAGCCCCTACGACAGCATGATACTCGGTCTTAACTGCGCCGACCGTGCGATGCTTTATAACCGTATCGACCAGCGTGTTGACCAGATGCTTGAAGCCGGACTTGTGGAGGAAGCAAGGGCAGTATGGCAGGAGGGAAATATCCGCACCGCTGCCAATGCTATCGGCTACAAGGAACTTATCCCCTATTTTGAGGGCAGCACCACTCTTGAGGAAGCTGTCGCCATTATCAAACAGGAAACACGGCGCTATGCCAAAAGACAGCTTACCTGGTTTAGACGAAATGAGAGAATCAGGTGGATTATTATTGAAGATTTTGGTCAAAAATATGAAATTTTCAAAAACGCTGAGAAAACTATAGCCAACGGCAAAATTATGTGATATAATAATTATGTGTAATTGTCTGCTTTTTTAAGCGGAACTTTTTACGCATGAAAATATAAAGGAATGGAGAATGTGTATGAACAAAACGATCAATTTACAGGATGTTTTCCTTAATCAGTGCAGAAAGGAAAGGATCCTGGTGACCATTATCCTTACCAATGGATTCCAGTTCAAAGGTATGGTAAGAGGTTTCGACAGCTACGTCGCTATCTTCGACTGCGACGGAAAGCAGCAGCTTGTTTATAAGCACGCTATTTCAACCATTATCCCCGCAAGACCCGTTTCGATACTTGACGCTTCAGAAAAATCAGAGTAAGGTGATCCTTAGTGCAATGGACTAATAACAGAGCCGACGGCGGTTTCTTTGTGAAACTCCTGAGGAATGTTTTCCTTGTCCTGTTACTGATCGTGTTCATCAGCAGCGGTTTCAACACCCGCAACAAGCGTTCGCTTACAGAGACCGCACTTCTTTGCGATGCTGTGGCTTCCACTGAAATAAGAGGTGTCTTTTTCAGAGAGGAGTACCCCATTACCTTTGACGGTCAGGGCGCTATCAGCTATAACGTGGCTGACGGCGGCAAACTCGGTCAGGGTACTGTGATCGCAGAGATATATCCCTCAGAGGAACAGATCGCTGTTAACCGTGAGATCGATAAGCTCCAGAATAAGCTTGATATACTCATGAAGATACAGAATCCGGGCACTCAGGAATCTGCCCAGCCTTCTTCACTTTCCGCAAGCATAGAGGAATGTTACCGCAACCTTATCTACAGCCGTGATATGAAGGATTACGTATCACTCCAGAATGATATGGAAGACCTGCTTGTGAAAATGAGTACATACCAGATCATCACCAACGAAGTTGACAGCTTTGAACAGCAGATAACTGATATCAATGCCCAGCTTTCCGAACTCCGGAAAGAGAAGGCTGCGCCAATACAGACTATCACTTCCGACCGCTCCGCTTATTTCGTAAGCTACTGCGACGGATATGAGGGTATCCTGAATAAGGACAAACTGGCGACCATTTCTGTGGCTGAACTTAGCAGCGTTGCCGACCGCAAAAGCGATGATACTAATATCGTCGGAAAAATGATCGACGGATATGGCTGGTATCTTGCCGGTATCGTTGATAACTCCCGCAAGGAGTTCAATGTGGGCGACAGCATACAGCTAAGGTTCGAGACCGGCGCTGATATGTTCGGCGCCGTTATCACCGATATCCGTGACGAGGGTTCGCCTGGTCAGTCTATCATCGTGCTGGAATGTGACCAGTTCAACTATGACCTTGTTCAGCACAGGGCTGAAAAGTGTGAACTGATCCAGGGCAGCGCACACGGTCTGAAAGTCCCCCGTGAAGCGATACGCTTCTCAAAGGTCAGATCGACCGTAAGCTATACAGCCGGAAATGAAAGCACTGAACCTGCCGCTGAGGAGGAGACTTCTCTTGCTGAGGAGGAAACTACTGCCCAGGAGGATACCACATCCGCTTCTGAGGAGGACACATCAGCCGCTTCTGGAGAGGATACTACCGCCGCTGAGACAGAAGAAGTCACAGAACAAGCAACAGAAGAAACTTCCGGCGAGACTGTGACCTCCAACTACAAGGGCGTTTATATCCAGAAGGGCGAGCAGGTGGTGTTCAGGCGCATCGATGTTATCTATGAGGGTACAGACTACGTTATCTCCAGGATACACGATGGTGACCAGGATTATCTGGCGCTTTATGATGATATTATGATCGAGGGTGTTGAAGTTGACACAGATGAATGATTACAGCTATATCGGCGAAAATCTCAAACGTATCAGAGACAGGCTCTCCGAGGCTGAGGCAAAGACTGGCAGCCGCCCGAAGCTTATGGCTGTTACCAAGACTGTCCCGGCTCAGGCGGTAAATGAAGCCGTCCGGCTCGGAGTAGATCTCCTGGGTGAAAACAGAGTCCAGGAGTACCTTTCCAAATGCGATGACTACGATAAGTCCGCTAAGGTACATATCATCGGTCATTTGCAGACTAACAAAGTTAAATACATTATTAATAATGTAAGCATGATACAATCCGTTGACAGCATAAAGCTTGCTTCGGAGATCAATCGCCTCGCTAAAAACCACGGCACAGCTATGGATATACTCTGCGAGGTGAATATCGGCGGCGAAGCTTCCAAAAGCGGTGTTTCGCCCGATGACCTTATCCCCCTTCTCACTGAGATCGCTCAGCTTGAGAACGTAAGGGTGAAGGGTCTTATGACTATCCCGCCGCCCTCAGACAGCGATATCTTCCTGGGACGTATGGAGGAACTTTTCCACAGCATCTCCCAGAGAAATATCCCCGGCATTGCTATGCAGGAATTGTCTATGGGTATGACTAATGATTATTACCAGGCTGCTCTCCATGGCTCAACTCTCGTCCGTATCGGTACGGGGCTTTTCGGAGCAAGGGATTACAGCCATTGACCCATGCCGCCGTGCAGATGTATTCCGCATGAACTCTGCCGGCGAAACGATCATGCGGAGATCGGAGAAAGT
Organism: Ruminococcus sp.; assembly: GCA_017934425.1. Taxonomy (GTDB): domain Bacteria; phylum Bacillota; class Clostridia; order Oscillospirales; family Ruminococcaceae; genus Ruminococcus. Next base: position 51,683 of record JAGBJO010000016.1, on the reverse strand, counting down.
TATGGAATTTATCGACAAGATCAAAGATTTCTTTTTCACAGCAGATGAGGAGGACGATATGATGAACGATGTACCACCCGTTCGCAATACAGAAACACCCAGACCTACAAGAGAGGAAAGAGCAGAGAGAGCTGCACAGTATGCTCCCCAGCCCGCTCCCGCTCCTGCCCGTGAGGAAGCTCCTATGGGCGCAGACAGTATGCCTAATGGCGGCAGAAGAAATAAGGTCGTAAATATCCAGACTACCGCTCAGCTTCAGGTAGTACTGGTAAAGCCTACTGCTTTCACTGACGCAAAGCAGATCGCTGACCACCTTATCGCCAAGAAGACCGTTGTTCTCAACCTTGAGACAGCTTCTCCTGAGAACAAGAGAAGGATCATCGACTTCCTGGTGGGCGTTGCTTACGCTAATGGCGGCAGCCTCAAGCCCGTTGCTAACCTTACCTATATCATCACTCCCTATAACGTTGGTTTCGTGGGTGAAGACCTGGTGGGGGAACTTGAGAATAACGGCGTATTCATCTGATGGATCCGCTTTCTTCTGAGGATAAACTCTTTGTGGCAAGACTTTCGGATATGGCACAGCAGGTGCGTAGAAGCGGCACATATGCCTTCTCCTCCTTCCTGGACGAGAGACAGTGTGCCATTGCTCAGAATTGGTGCAGCCGCAATGCCGGCGACCTGCTAAGCTCCTTTCACGGCGGTTTCCCTGATGCCAGACGAAAGATGCTTGCTATTTACCCCGACTACTGCGAGGACTATGTGAACGAGGACGTTCCTATAAAGTGCCTGACCTTCTCCTACAGGGACGAGGACAAGCTCACTCACAGGGATTTCCTCGGTTCATTCATGGCTCTCAGGCTCAAACGTGAGACTATCGGTGACATCGTAGTATCAAACGGCAGGGCTCAGGCGCTTGTTACTGAAATTGCAGCAAGGACCATCATGTCCACTGTTTCCAAAATAGGCAGAGTGGGCGTGAAAGTCTCTGACGACCTGCCCTTTGATATGGAGGTCACTCAGGAGTATAAGGATATCCCGGCTTCTGTGGCTTCGCTCCGGCTCGACTGTATCGTTGCCGCCGCTGCGAATATAAGCCGTGAAAAAGCAGCCGGACTTATCCGCAGCGATAAGGTGGATATCAACCACTTTACCGTCAGTGCTGTCTCAAAAGAGGTGCAGCAGGGCGATATTATCTCAGTAAGAGGCTGCGGAAGATTTATCCTGTCAGACATCGGCGGTCTTACCAGAAAAGACCGGGTGCATATTATTCTGCGAAAATATATTTAGAGGTGAATATAATGATTACTTCAAAAGACGTAAGAAACAAGAGATTTGAAAAGGCTGCCTTCGGCTACAAGCAGGAGGAGATCGACGAATTTCTCGCTCAGCTGGAAGCTGAACTTGACGAAATGGAGAGAGAGCGTCAGGAAGCTAACAATAAGATACAGATACTCGCTGACAAGGTAAGAGAATACATGAAGGACGAGGACGCTCTCAAGGACGCTCTCCTGGGCGCTCAGAAGCAGGGTCACCAGGTCATTTCTGACGCTAACGAGAAGGCTCAGTCCATTATCGCTGAGGCTGAGGCTAAGGCTGCTGCACTGGAGGACGAGGCTGTCCGCCAGCACGCTGAGGCTATGGAGAGAAACAGAGCCGAGATCGCAAGAGAAAAGGAAAACCTCATCGAGGCTCAGCGTCAGGTAGCTGACTTCAAAAAGAGCCTGTTCGAGATGTATAAGAGCCACCTGGAACTCATCTCATCTATGCCTGAGAATTTCGACGGCGAGAGCGAGAGTATCCCTGAGACCGCTGAGGAGATCGCCGCTGCTGTTGCTGCCGCTGAGGAAGCAGCTGAGGACGCTCCCAAGGATTGATAAATAGAAAGGAAGATTCATTCAAGCCATGGCACAGGATTACAATTCAACCTTAAATTTACCGGCTACAGACTTCCCCATGAGAGGAAATCTGCCCAAGAGAGAGCCTGATACCCTCCAGAACTGGGAGGATTCAAGACTCTACTACAAGATGATCGAGAAGAACAAGGGCAAGCCCTCCTTCATTCTCCACGACGGCCCTCCCTATGCAAACGGTGAGATCCATATCGGTACTGCACTAAATAAAGTACTCAAGGACTTTATCATCAAGTACAAGAATATGTCCGGCTTCTGCGCACCATACGTTCCCGGCTGGGATACTCACGGTCTGCCTATCGAGCTTAAAGCTATGAAGGCTATCGGAGTTAAGGACGGAGCTATTCCCCCTGCACAGCTGAGAAAGCACTGCCATGACTTCGCAATGACTCACGTCAACAACCAGATGAAGCAGTTCAAGAGACTTGGCTCTCTGGGCGATTACGATTACCCCTACCTCACACTCCGTCCTGAGTACGAGGCAAGACAGGTAGAGGTTTTCGGCGCAATGGCTAAGAAGGGCTATATGTACAAGGGTCTGAAGCCTGTTTACTGGTGCCCTGACTGTAATACAGCCCTGGCTGAGGCTGAGATCGAGTACTCAAACGATCCTTGCCAGTCTATCTACGTCAAGTTTAATGTAACTGACGATAAGGGCGTATTCTCAGGTATGGGTCTTGACCTTTCAAAGATCTACTTCGTTATCTGGACTACTACCACATGGACTATCCCCGGCAACCTGGCTATCTGCCTCGGACCTGAGTATGACTACACTCTGGTACACGTTGGTGATGAGTACTATGTAATGGCTCAGGAACTGGTAAAGACCACTATGGAAACTGCCGGCATCACTGAGTATACAACAGAGGGTCTGTTCACCGGCGCTGAGCTGGAGGGAATGAAGACAAAGCACCCCCTGTATGACCGTCCCTCACCGATCATCGTTGGCGACCACGTTACTCTGGAAAGCGGTACAGGCTGCGTTCACACCGCTCCTGGTTACGGTGTCGAGGACTTTGAGGTATGCAAGAACTACGACGATATCGGCATCATCGTATGCGTTGACTCCAAGGGCAGACAGACCGCTGAGGCTGGCGAGTTCGAGGGTATGGATACCGCTGAGGCTAACAAGGCTATCGCAGCTAAGCTGGTTGAGTGCGGCGCTATGCTGGCTACTCAGAATATCGTCCACCAGTACCCCCACTGCTGGAGATGTAACAGCCCCATTATCTACCGTGCTACAGAGCAGTGGTTCTGCTCCGTAAACGGCTTCAAGGACGAGGCTGTCAAGGCTATCGAAAGCGTTCAGTGGATCCCTGAGTGGGGCGAGGACAGGATCAAGGGCATGGTTCGTGACAGAAGTGACTGGTGCATCTCCCGTCAGAGAACCTGGGGCGTTCCGATCCCTGTTATCTACTGCAAGGACTGCGGAAAGCCTATCTATACCGACGAGACTATCTCCGCTATCGCTGACCTGTTCCGCAAGGAAGGAAGTGACGCATGGTGGACTAAAGAGACTGAGGAGTTTATCCCCGCAAGCGTGAAGTGCGAGTGCGGCTGCAATAAGTTCACCAAGGAATACGACATCATGGACGTTTGGTTCGACAGCGGTGTATCACATACCGCAGTTATGGACGAGTTCGACAGCCTGACATGGCCTGCTGACCTCTACCTTGAGGGCGCTGACCAGTATCGTGGCTGGTTCCAGTCCTCACTCCTTACATCTGTTGTATATAAGGGAACTGCTCCCTACAAGGCTGTCTGCACCCACGGCTGGGTAGTTGACGGCGAAGGAAAGGCAATGCACAAGTCACTGGGCAACGGTATTGCTCCCAGCGAGATCACTGACCAGTACGGCGCTGATATCCTGCGTCTGTGGGTAGCTTCTTCTGACTACCACAGCGATATCAGGATCTCCAAGCCTATCCTGACTCAGCTTTCTGACGCTTATAAGAAAATCAGAAATACTGCAAGATATATCCTGGGCAACCTGGGCAATGGCGCAGGCTTTGACCCTGACAAGGACATGGTTTCCGACGACAAACTCACTGAGCTTGATAAGTGGGCACTGATGCGCCTGGACAAGCTTATTGACGAAGTTAAGGGCGGCTACGACAAGTACGATTTCCACATTGCTTTCCATGCTATCCACAACTTCTGCGTTGTTGATATGTCCAACTTCTACCTTGACATCATCAAGGACAGACTCTACTGCGAGAAGGAGGACGGCGAGCTGAGACGTGCTGCTCAGACCGCTATGTACCGTATTCTCAGCGCTCTGGCAAGACTTGCTGCTCCTATCATCTCATTCACAGCTGAGGAGATCTGGAAGTCAATGCCTCACTGTGCAGCTGACGACAGCGAGAGCGTATTCCTCAACCAGATGCCCGAAAAGAGCGGCATCGAGTTCTCCGCTGAATTCATCGACAAGTGGAACTTCATCTACTCTGCCCGTGAAGCCGGCAACAAGGCTCTTGAGGAGGCTCGTAACGCTAAGACCATCGGTAAGTCACTGGAAGCTGCTATCGTTATCAAGAGCAGCGAGGCTGACTACGACAGATACGCTTCACTCTGCGACCACCTGAGCGAGATTCTCATCGTATCCGAGGTAAGCGTCGAAAAGGGCGAGGGCGAGACTGTATTCGAGGTAAAGCGTGCTGAGGGCGAGAAGTGCGAGAGATGCTGGTGCTTCTCCAAGTACGTGGGCTCAAACCACGCTCACCCCACTCTCTGCAAGCGCTGTGCAGACGTTATCGAAGGCTAATTTGTACTATATTGCCTGCTGCTGAAATCGGCGGCAGGCAGTATTATTGAAAGGAAGATCTGGTGTCGATACTACTTGTTGTGCTGACGCTGCTCCTTATCGGTGCAGATCAGCTTGTTAAGTACTGGGCTGTGACCCAGCTAAAACCCGTCGGGTCTATTGACTTTATCCATATCGGCAGCACCGAGCTTGTTGACCTGACCTACCTTGAAAATACAGGTGCGATATTCGGCAGTATGTCCGGGCAGAGGTGGTTTCTGGTAGGATTCACTTCCCTTGTTATAGTTGCCGGGATAGTGGCTATGTTCCTGAGTATCAAGCGCTCGAAGTTCATGAGCGTCTGTATCATGCTGTTCGTGGCTGGCGGTATCGGCAACCTTATCGACCGTATCCGCTACGGCTATGTTGTGGATATGTTCGAGTTCCGGTTCGTGAAATTTGCCATATTCAATGTGGCGGATATATGCGTCACCTGCGCTTTTGCGGCAGTGCTGATATATATGATATTCATTGAGCCGAAGAAGGAAAAGTCCTCCCGGAAGGAGAAGGAAAATGCCTGAGACAATCACACTTTCCTGCGAACCGGAAGCAGCAGGTGAACGGATCGACAAGTATATTTCGGACAATATTGCTCAGCTTACACGAAGCGCCGTTCAGGGGCTTATAAGCGAGGGCAGGATCACCTGCGGCGGAAAAAACGTCGCTAAAGCAAACCTGAAGCTGAAGGGCGGCGAGACTATTGAAGTTAGCGTTCCCGAACCTCAGCCTATGGACGCTCTCCCGGAAGATATCCCGCTGGATATCGTCTATGAGGACGCAGACCTTTTGGTTGTGAACAAGCCTAAGGGCATGGTCGTCCACCCGGCGCACGGAAACTGGAACGGTACGCTTGTGAACGCACTTCTCCACCACTGCGGCGACAGTCTCTCCGGCATAAATGGTGTCATTCGTCCGGGCATAGTCCACCGTATCGACAAGGACACAAGCGGTCTGCTTATCGTTGCAAAGAATGACCGGGCGCATCTGCATCTTGCGGAGCAGATCAAGGCACACAGCTTTACCCGTGAGTACGAAACCGTTGCAGCGGGCGCTTTCAAAGAGCCTGAGGGGACGATAGATGCTCCCATTGGACGGCACAAGACTGACAGGAAGAAGATGTGTGTTACAACCGAGAATTCCCGTAATGCGGTGACTCACTACACACTTATAAAGCAGTACGGCGGCTACGCTCACCTGCGTCTGCGTCTGGAGACAGGACGCACCCACCAGATAAGGGTACACCTTTCCTACATCGGTCACCCGGTACTGGGCGATGCGGTCTACGGCAAGGCGAGCCGCTGGGTGGAAGGACAGTGTCTCCACGCCCGTAAGATCGGCTTTATCCACCCGACCACAGGGGAGTACATGGAGTTCACAAGTCCGCTGCCGGACTACTTCACATCAGTCCTGGCGAAGCTTGAAAAGATGTAGGAGGCAATATGTTTGAAGATATAACAAAAGTTATCCTGCTCAGCGACATGGACGGCACTCTGCTGAACTCGAAAAAGCAGATAACCGATACCGACCGGGCAGCGATAGAGCGCTTCAAAAGCCTGGGGGGACATTTCTCTGTGGCGACTGGGCGCACGATACAGTCCTTTGAGCAATATTGTCCTATTATCGGCATAAATGAACCGGTCATCATGTATAACGGTGCGGCTATACATGATTATACTGCCGGAAAAACTCTTTTTACAAAACCCCTGCCTGCGTCCGCAAGAGAGGTATCTTCCCGGATAATGGCGGCTATGCCCGAAGCTGGAGGAGAAGTTCTCCGGACTGACGGCACATATATATTCCGCAACAATGACTACGAACAGCTCCATACCGACTTGTGCAAGATAGTACCATTTTTCTCACCGCTTGAGGATATCCCGGAAGGCGGCTGGCTGAAAGTACTCTTTGCAATGTCGCCGGAAGATGTTCCGGTCATGGAGGTAATGGTGGGGCAGGAGAATTTCTCCGGAGTAAGCTTCGTGCGCTCCTCGGATATTTTCCTTGAAATGCTTCCTGAGGGTGTTACAAAAGGCTCGGCACTGGCTGAATACCGCCGACTGCCCGGCTTTGAGGACTTCACCTTTGTCTCAGTGGGCGACTTTGATAACGACATCGAAATGATAAGGGAGGCTGACCTGGGCGCTTGTCCGGCAAACGCTGAGGAGGACGTGAAAGCTGCCGCTGATCTGGTGCTGACACGTTCCTGCGACGAGGGCGCTGTGGCTGAACTCATCGAGTATATCATCGAAAGGTGCGGCGTATGAAAAGACGTTATCCTGCGCTTATCACTATCGGCAGCATACTTTTGCTGTCAGCCGCAGCGGTCATTGTCCGCCTGGTGCTGCTCAGTTCCCAGGAATCGCATGACATCGGCATTATCGGCGGCGCTGACGCACCGACAGCCATATTCCTGACAAGCACAGTCGGCTGGAAACTGCTCCTCATTATTGCGGCAGGTGTGTTGGGTGCGGCACTTATCGTCAAAGGCATCATCGGCAGCAGACGTAAATGACGGCATATCGCCGTGAATAAATATAAATCGGAGGTTATTATGGACGCTTCTATCAAAAAGAATTTGCAGAAAATTGCCTGCAAGGTAAGAATGGGCGTTATTGAGGGTACTTATAACGCAAAGTCTGGTCACCCCGGCGGTTCACTTTCTATCGCTGATACACTGACCTATCTCTACTTCAATCAGATGAATGCTGATGCAGCCGAGCCTGAGAATCCGGACAGAGACAGACTTGTTCTCTCAAAGGGTCACACCGCTCCTGCACTGTACTCCGTACTGGCTCAGAAGGGTTTCTTCCCTGAGGAGGAACTTAAGAGCCTGCGTCACATCGGCGCACTTCTCCAGGGTCACCCTTGTATCCATATCCCCGGCGTTGATATGTCCAGCGGTTCACTGGGTCAGGGAATTTCCGCTGCCTGCGGTATGGCTCTGGCTGCTAAGCTCGACAACAAGAACTACAAGGTATACGCTATCCTCGGCGACGGCGAGATCGAAGAAGGTCAGGTTTGGGAGGCTGCTATGTTCGCTGCTCACTATAACCTGGGCAACCTTATCGCTGTAGTTGACAACAACGGTCTCCAGATCGACGGCCCTATCACTGAGGTATGCTCACCTGAGCCTATCACTGATAAGTTCGCTGCTTTCGGCTGGCACGTTATCACTATGGACGCTCACGACTTCGACAGCATCGACAGAGCATTTGAAGCAGCTTCAAAGGTAACAGATCAGCCTGTTGCAATTATCCAGAGGTCTGTAAAGGGCAAGGGCGTTTCATTCATGGAGAACCAGGTCGGCTGGCACGGTACTGCACCCAACAAGGAGCAGTATGAGCAGGCTATGGCTGAACTGAAAGCAAGCTTACAGGAATTGGAGGACTAAGACTATGGCAGATGTTATCAAAAAGGCTACAAGAGAAAGCTACGGCGAAGCTCTCAGAGATCTGGCTGAGGAGTACGAAAACCTTGTGGTACTCGACGCTGACCTTGCAGCAGCTACTAAGACTGGTATATTCAAGAAGGCTTACCCTGAGCGCTTCTTCGACTGCGGTATCGCTGAGGCTAATATGATGGGCGTTGCTGCCGGACTTGCTGCCTGCGGCAAGATCCCCTTTGCTTCCACATTCGCAATGTTCGCAGCCGGCAGAGCATACGAGATCGTAAGAAACTCTATTGGCTACCCCCACCTGAACGTTAAGATCGGCGCAACTCACGCTGGTATATCCGTCGGCGAGGACGGTGCAACTCACCAGTGCAACGAGGATATCGCTCTTATGAGAACTATCCCCGGCATGACTATCATCAACCCCTGTGACGATGTTGAGGCTAAGGCTGCTGTAAAGGCTGCTATCGACTTCGAGGGCCCTGTGTATATGCGATTCGGCAGACTGGCTGTTCCGGTAATCAACGACGCTGAGAACTACAAGTTCGAGATCGGCAAGGGTATCGTTCTGCGTGAAGGCAGCGACCTTACTATCGTGGCTACTGGTCTTATGGTAAACGAGGCGCTTATGGCTGCTGAGACACTCTGTGCTGAGGGCATCAGCGCAAGAGTTGTAAATATCCACACTATCAAGCCCCTTGACAAGGAACTTATCTGCAAGTGTGCAAAGGAGACTGGCGTTATCGTAACTGCTGAGGAGCATAGCATCATCGGCGGACTTGGCTCAGCTGTAGCCGAGGCTGTAACAGAGTGCTGCCCTGTTCCCGTTGTTAAGATCGGCGTGAACGATGAGTACGGTCACTCCGGCCCTGCTGCTGAGCTGCTGAAGGAGTTCGGTCTGAGCGCAGACAATATTGCAGCTAAGGCAAGAGAAGCTATCAAGCTCAAGTAATGACCCTCCGGAGCATTTTCCGGGAGGATAGATAACTGACGCAATACCGCAGCGAGCGCTAAAGCTTTCTGCGGTACTCTGCGTAAGGAAGGAGCGGGGCATGAGAATTACCGGGATAGAGACAGACCTTACCGGGCGGACTGCCATTGACGGCGAATCCTCCGGTGAATTTACCCTCATGTACCTGAGAAACAGCGTTATTATGCGTACTTCCGGCGGCGAGGTGCTTGTGAAAGCTCCGGCGGCGATAATTTTTGCCCCGGACAGACAGCAGTACCTCAGAACCGCTGACGGCAGACCTATGCGTGGAGATATACTCCGCTTCAGGCTGTCAAATGCTGACAGACAGTACATCGCTTCAATGCTTCTTCCAATAAACGAGCCGGTAACAGTCACCGACGAGCAGACCTTCGTTAGCACTATCCGGAGCATAGTCCGGCATTTCGGCATAAAGAACCGTTTCACCGGGGAATTTATGGAGCTTTCCCTGCGGATACTCTTTATATGCCTTTGTGCCCCTAAGCTTCCTCAGAACGACGCATCGTCCGTTCCACGTCTCAAGCAGCTTCGACAGCTTCGCCAGGCGATATACGACGACCCGTCCGCCGACTGGAATATCGACCAGATATGCAGGGATATGTGCATAAGCCGGGCGTACTTCCATAGAATATACCAGGAAGCCTTCGGCGTTACCTGCCGCAGTGATGTTATAGAAAGCCGGCTTTCATACGCCGAAACTCTCCTGTCAACCACCGACAAGACTGTTATGGCGATATCAGAAATGTGCGGATACGAGAGCGATGTCTACTTCATGCGCCAGTTCCGCCAGCGCCGTGGCTGTACTCCAACTGAGTACCGCAGGCGTGTCAGCAACGATCAAGATAGATAAGAGGAGACAATATTATGACAAAAGGAGATAAGCGCCGCAACCGCAGGCGATTCAAGGTAAGATATGACCGCATCATTGCCGCAGTCCTTATAATAGCGGCTATGCTGCTGGTGGTGACCTCCTGTGCAAAGGGACTTTTTTCAAAGGACGAAAAAAAGCCGGATACTTCCGCATCTCAGGCAAGTACTGCCGCTGACAGTACAAGCGGTGATACCGAGGAAAATACCACCATTGATACTACAGATACCACCGAGAGCAGCCAGGATACTTCCCAGCCCGCATCATCTGCCGTAAAGACCGCTTTCAAGGACGAGATCCACGATCATGATGATATATACAAGGGCAATCTTGTGCTTGTAAACAAGGACGTGGAGTATAAGTTCATGGAGGACGATATCTCTCTGCTGCCTCTCTATGGCAACAAGAGCAGCTTCTACAACGTAAAGGATATGGTAACTGAGCTTGATGCTGATACTATCAAGCGCCTTGACACCCTTATGGAGTCATTCCTTGCAAGTACCGGAAGAAAAGATTCCGACCTGTGGGTAGTTGACGGCTATCACAGCTACGAGGAACAGTCCACCCGCTACTACGGCGGCGGTTCAGTATTTGAGCCCGGTCACTCCGATTACCACACCGGAAAGACCTTCGACCTGGCGGTATTCCCCCAGGACGGTTCAAGTTCCTACTACTTCGATGCTGAGGGCGATTATGAATGGTTCAAGGACAATGCTGCAAAATACGGCTTCATTGTTCGCTTCCCTGAGGGCAAGGACGAGATAACCGGTGAAGTGGCAAGACGCAGAACTTACCGTTACGTTGGCGTTCCCCATGCCGGATACATAACCGACAATAACCTCTGCATGGAGGAGTACATCGACCTTCTGCGAAAGCATACTTCTGACGACCCTCTGGAATATAAGGGCGATAACTACACATACTATATGTACTTCGTGCCTGCCGAAGCAAGCGGTACATCAACTATCGTGCCTGTACCGGCTGATTCCAGCTATAATGTGTCCGGAAACAATGTGGACGGATTCATTGTCACAGGCGTAAGAAACTGACAAGAAAGGGTACATCATTGAAAAAGCTGCCTATCCTGATATGCGCCGTGCTGACCGCAGCAGCACTTACTTCCTGCGGCGATGATGATAAACGTGGTTCCGGAACGGGTCATATGTACAATGTTCCGCTTCTTGGAAACCCCGAAAGCCTTGATCCTCAGTTTGCTGATGACCCCTCATCAAATACCGTCATCAAGAACCTTTACAGCGGTCTTATGATGACCGATGCTGACGGAAATACTGTCTGCTGCAATGCGGAGAGCTATGAAATTTCACCGGACGGGACGGTGTATACTTTCAAACTGCGCCATGATAATTATTGGTTCTTCGACAAGAACGAGAATGATATGATAGACGAGGACGAGTACTTCCCTGTAACGTCTTCCGACTACGTTTTCGCCCTGCAAAGGGTACTTGACCCGGATATGCACAGCCCCTATGCAGAAGATTTCCGCTGCATCAAGAATGCTGAGGTGATCTCAATGGGACTGGAAGAACCTGATGTTGCCGAGATCTACGCCCCGGATTTTTATACACTTATGGTGGTGCTTGAAGAACCGTGCAGTGATTTCCTCAGGCTTATGTCAACTGCGCCGTCCTATCCGTGCAATAAGACGTTCTTCGATTCCACTAAAGGACGCTATGGTCTTGACGATAAATCAGTAATGTCAAATGGAGCATTTTTCGTCCGCCAGTGGTTTTATGATCCATACGGCAATAACAATATCCTGTATATGCGCCGGAATGATGCAAACTGGGCGGAGTCCTACGACATCGCCCCGTCGCTGCTGAGCTTTACAATTGAGCGCAGCGAGGAGGATATAAGGAAACTTTTCAAGAACGAGGAGATAGAGTGCTTCACCACCTACTCCAGCGCCGCATACAACCCTAAAAAGTACATCGTCGAGCCGTATATGGCAGTTACACTTGGACTTATCTTCAACCAGGAGGACAGATATTTCTCCAATGAAAACCTGCGTAAAGCCCTTGCTTGCTCACTGTCCAGAGACGGCGCTGAAAACGGCGATACCCTCATAGCAAACGGCATAATCCCCCCGGCACTGAGAGTGCTTGGACGCAGCTACCGTGACCTTTCCGCAGACAGCCAGTTTTCACGCTTCAACACGGAAGCTGCGCTGGACTACTTCGCAAAGGCAAAAGAGGAGATCGGCGCTGAGTCGTTTGAGAGCGTTAAGATAATGGTAAACGCCGGAACTTTCGATTCCGCACGGCTTCACACAGTTACTCAGTACTGGCAGGAACTTTTCGGAACGTATATCGGCATCGAGGACGTTTCCGATGAGGAGTTCCAGCAAAGACTTGACAGCGGAGATTATATCATCGCACTTTATCCACTTAAAGCCGACCAGGAGAGTACCGAGGCAGTATTCCGTGAATTCGTAAGTACGGACTGCCTGAAAAGCGCCCTCCCTGAAGACTTCCAGCTTCCCTCACCAGCGGAAATGTCGACCCTCGTGGAAGACTGCACCGCCGCCGAGAAAGCTATAATCGACCACTGCGGATTTATACCGCTGTATTATAAGAACATCTACCTCATAGCCGACAGCTCAAACGAGGGCATATCCTACGACCCGTTTACCTCCGCCACCGACTTTCGCCTCGCCCTCAACTACGACTAACTCAATGCGAGTCCTGTCCTTACTTCTATGTTACGGCTACTTTTATTGGGGGAAACCCTTTTGAAAAAGGGTTATCCCCCAACCCCCCCTTCCTAAAACTTCTAAATTAAAAAATTCCCCCTGATATGGCGGACCTACACTTGCAAGAGCCTGTAGTTTTTCGTCCGCCATATCAGGGGGAATTTTTAAGCTAAAAGTCTTTGGAAAGAGGGTCTGGGAGAAAACCTTTCTTCAGAAAGGTTTCCTCCCAGTAGAGGCAGCCGCAGCATGGAAACAGGGACAGAGTTCACAGTGGGTCAGACGTGGGTGAGGAGGAAAAGTCTGCCGGAGTAGGGGGGGATGTCCATGTTCAGGCTGGCGGCGACCTTTTCAAACTTGGTTTCGCCGTCGGGGGTAGTGCCACTGTAGATTTGGTTATCGGAATCCAGCAGGAGTTTCACCTTATAGTCTTCGCCGATAGTAACAGAATAATCGAACTGATACCAGTCGGAGAAATTCAGCACAGCCAGTATATCGCCGTCGGCGCTTTTACGCCTGATAGCATACACGCAGCGGTCGATGGAATTGCAGTCCTCCCAGCAGAAATTGGTAGGGTCGTAGTCGTAGTGGAGGGCGGTATATTTCAGATATATCTGGTTAAGTTTCTTAACGAACTGGTGGAACGAATCATGGAGGGGATATTTGAGCATATCCCAGTCCTGCTGGCGTTTTTCGTCCCATTCACGAAGCTGACCGAACTCGTTGCCCATGAAGTTCAGCTTCTTTCCGGGGTGAGCGATCATATACATAGCCAGCGCCCTTGCCTGCGGCCATTTTTCGTCGTACTGACCGTTCATTTTCTGCACGATAGTAGCTTTTCCGTGGACTACCTCATCATGAGAGAGTGGGAGTATATAGCGCTCGTTGTAGAAATAGAGCATAGAGAATGTCAGCTTGTGGTAGTCACGGCTGCGGTACATAGGCGCACTCTGGAAATATTCCAGGGTATCATGCATCCAGCCCAGATCCCACTTATAGTCGAATCCAAGACCGCCGTCAAAGACGGGTGCAGCGACTTTCGGGTGAGAGGAGGAGTCCTCGGCGGCGAGGATAGCGGAGGGGTGGCGAGCTTTCAGACCGCAGTTCATATCCTTGAGGAACTGTATTGCATAGCGGTTTTCACCCAGGTACTCTCTGCCGTTCCAGTAGATGAGGTTGCGGATAGCGTCCATTCGCAGACCGTCGAAGTGGTAGACGGAGAGCCAGTAATTTGCCGCAGATTGCAGAAATGAGCGCACTTCGCCCTTTGAGTGCATGAAGTTGCGGCTGCCCCACTCATTATAGGCGGCATCGTCATCGGGGAACTCATACAGCCTTGTTCCGTCGTACTCAGTGAGGGCATAGTGGTCAACGGCGAAGTGGACCGGAACGAAGTCCATGATAACGCCGATACCGTTTTTGTGGCACTTATCCACCAGTTCCATAAGCTGTTTGGGAGTGCCGTAACGTGAGGTAGGGGAGAAGAAACCGGTACATTGATAGCCCCAGGATTCGTCGCAGGGGTGTTCGCTGAGGGGCATGAATTCGATGTAATTATAGCCGTATTCCTTGACGTAAGCGATAAGGTCGTCGGCAATTTCCGAATAGGTATACCAGCCGTTCTCGTCCTCGTCGGAGACACGTTTCCACGAACCCAGGTGCATCTCATAAATATTCAGCGGCTTATCCCGGCAGTCGGAGCGCTGGGAGAGCCACTTGGAGTCGTGGAAGCGGAAGCCCTTGATACTGCGGATAACCGAGCAAGTGCCGGGGCGGACTTCCATACCGAATCCGTAGGGGTCGCAGTGGTCGATGAAATTGCCCTGACGGTCGTAGATACGGTACTTATACCGCAGTCCTTCCTTAGCGTCCTTGCACAGAAGCTGGTAGAATCTGCCGTCAGCCGTTTTTTCCATAGGGATATCTTCCCAATCACTGAAATCGCCTATCAGTGAAACTTTGGAAGCATTCGGCGCATACGTCCTGAACATGACACCGTCCTTCTGGATATGAGCGCCCAGGTACTCATAGGCATCAAAAGCCTCGCCCTTGTAAAAACCGTAAATATCCATGAATAAACTCCTTTGATGTCTATTGACAATCGAAATGATTGCAGTTATAATAATATTATACGCAAGGGATAAGCCAAATTCAATAAGCATTTTTTAACTGTAGTCGATTATGCGACGATTCACAGAAAATTGTCGCACAACTGAGGAGGTCCAGCATGGATAAAAGACCTGAAAAGACAAAGCGGGCGATAATCAACGCATTTCTGCTTCTGAGGGCGAAAAAGCCGCTGGAGAAGATAACAGTCAAGGAACTGGCGGAGCTTGCGGAGATAAACAAAGCGACGTTTTACCTGCACTATCATGATATATATGAACTTTCCGAGTCGCTGGAGCGTGACGTGGTTCAGAACTGTCTGTGGGGGATAGCCCACCCGGAGGAGATACTGCGTGACACAAGGCGGTTTATCCGGGAACTGAGTGAGGCGTTTGTGGCAAATGAGCAGCTTATAAAGATATTGTTTGACGGCAGCCGGAGCAGCAGTTTCATATCGTTATTTGAGGAGGAACTGCGGAAGGTGATACTCAGCGTTTATCCTGACTATCAGCCCACATTGGAGAGCCAGATGATGACATCGTATCTTATATACGGCGGGTATTATACATATTTCAAGTATTGCGATACGGGCATAAAGCCGGTAATGGACATAATCGGCAGGCTGTCCGACGGAGTAGTCTCGAACTGCTCAGACGATGAAACAGTTCGTAATGCGTAATTCGTAATGCGTAATTCGTAATTCGTAATGCGTAATTAAGGTGTCGCCTTACGGCGACCGATTAAAAAGCCGTCCGGCTATTGTTCAAATGGACATAAGCCGGACGGTTTCTTTTTAAATATGGATTGCGGCGGTAAACTTCCGGCGCAGCAATAGCGGAGCGCAATTACGCATTACGCATTACGAATTACGCATTAATTTTACGGTATTCTGAGGGGCTTACTCCCTCGTAGGTCTTGAACTGGCGGACAAAGTAGTTATAGGAGGAATAACCGCACATTCTTGATATCTCAGTAATAGTGGTATCAGTGCCGGAAAGCAGCTTTTTAGCCTTATTTATGCGGAATTCTATCATTTCCTCGATAATGCTCTTTCCGAAGTAGGACTTGTATATCTTTTGCAGGTAACTCTTGCTCAGAAACAGCTTCTCAGCGATATCGCTTATATTCCAGGCGTTTTCAGGGTTCTTCATTATCTGGCTGCGAAGCATACAGAGTTTCTCGAACTGCGGACTTTCGCTGCCTTCGCTGTTGGAGTAGGAGTACACCCTGTTTACCACGGCTTTGTGCATACAGTCTGACAGACTCATTCCAGCAGACAGGTCTATCTGGTAAACACCTAAGGTAAAATCAAAATCGCAGCCTTCGCTTTCCCGTGAACTTTCCTTCAGCTTCCGGCATAATTCCTGGTAGATTCCCTCGGCACTGTCAGGTATGAAACTTATTATTCCGATAGAATTAGGACTCCATGCGCTTGAAAGTTCCCCGTGGATAAGGCAGTCGGTGAGTAGCTTTGCAAATGCAGCGATCATGCGCCGGCACTTTTCCTCACCGCTCTGGTAGTAGAGTTTTGAGATGCCGGAGAGGTGTATGACCATGCACTCAATGTTCCGGGGGCAGGTACTTTCAGCAGTTCTGCGGGAGTATTCCATTTCCAGACCGCTTCTGCTAAGTAGTCCGGTAACGCTGTCATAGGCGAGGGCGTGACTGACGCTGTATATCTCATGCCGTGACATTATCTTGTAGCGGACTTGTTCCAGTGCCACGTTGACGTAATTCACCCACTGAATGAAAAGTGAGGAAAAACTCATAGCTTCCTTGCCAAAGGAAATGCCGGTATATCCGAAGAAATTGCCGTTGTAGTGCAGGGGAGAGAGGTAGTACGCAACAGGATAGCTGCGCTCCTCATCGAAAACGGGAAGCAGGCTTGCACAGCTGAAATAATCCGACGGTGCAGGAAGCCGCTTGATGACCGATTTCCTCAGCACCATTTTCATCTGTTCGCCGGGTGAAAAGGTCAGGGGAGGGGCATCGCTGAAGGTGTGCGACTCCACGAAGCGCCGTGTCAGGCACAGATCCAGATTTTTCATCTTATAGATAAAGTAGGTATAATGGTCGAGCCGGTCAGCGAAATCGTCAAAGTTATCAACATTAGTTATATCAAACAGCATATCGCTATGAAGCATATGAGTCATGAGCCGCTGGTTCACGTTGTCTTTGCGGCGTTTTTCGGAACTGACGGCGGTACAGATATTACAGCCGCAGCTTTCTCTTTTACGCAGACCACCGCTTTCATCGGGGACTTTATTGCATATCCTGCCGGTGATTATTCTGTACAGCCGGCGGAACGATTCAGCGCCAAGCTGGAAATTCGGGCGCTGGTAGCTTGTAAGCGAGGGCTTGCATACAGTACATTGCTCAGTATCGTCGTAGCCGGTAACAGCGATATCCTCCGGCACTCTGATTCCGCTGGCAGTCAGTTCGCTGATGAGTACCGAAGCGCTCACGTCGTTTCCACAGACGATGCCATCTGGTTTCGGGAGAATACCAGCGATTATCTTACGAGCCAGGTTAATGGCAGCATCGTGCCAGAAATCGCCGTATATGCACCAGTTCTTCTCGCAGGATATGGAATGTTTTTTCAGTGAATTCCTGAAACCTTTCAGGCGTTCCTCTGAGATGTACAGATTTTTAGGACCGGTAAGGCAGTAAAGTTTTTTGCACCCATGAACGTCGATAAGGTGGTCAGTTATCTCCTCAAAAGCGTCGCTGTCGTCGATAGCCGCAGTCTCGAAACTGCGGTGACCGCCGGAATCCGTCATAAGCACCGGTTTGCCGGTACGCAGGAGCAGATCCTCGATATAACGCCTGATATCGTCGCCGAAGAAAGTATTCGGGGCAAAGATAAAGCCGTCGAAGCGGTCAGACATAATAAGCTGGAAGATATTCTTCTCTGCCTGTTTATGTTCAGTCATTGTGTAGAAATTGTGGAAAGGCGCAATAACAGCCACATCACAATTACTTTTAAAAGCCTGGGAGATAATGCCTCTGAGCAGCTCCTCCTGGAAGCGGACATTACATTCAGCGGCAACAACTCCGATAAGTTTACGATGTTTCATATGGAAACTCCTTGTGCAGAAAAATGCACCAGAAAGGAAAGTGTGTTATATTTCATATGTAATATTGTATCATATTTGGCTGACATATGCAAGACTATTTTAAATATTAAAAAGAAAAAATCAAATAATCTTTGAAATTGGATAGTATTATTCATTGTAAAAAGGAAAATAATGTTGTATAATAGCATTGTAAACAAAGACCGGAGGCGAAATACCGGGAATGTTTCACAGCAGGCAAAGGCAGTCTGCTCACCACAAAGCGTTTCACAGGATGCATTATATAATAAACTATCTGATAGCAGTGTAGGCAGCTGCTAAGCAGATATAAACAATGCTTTCCCTCAATTTATACCCTCCCTAAAAGCTCTCCATTAGGCACGGAGGGCTTTTTCCCTATCTTTTTCTCAGTTTAATGCGGATAATTGGCAGTATATTCGGCTATATTGACTATTGACAAAAATACTTCAAAGGTTTAGAATAGTATATGTATGAATATACTTTTTTGTATAAGAGCGTGAAACATTTTTAAGGTGGGTAGAGCAATGAAGAAGTATGCAGTTTTCCAGACGGAAAACGGACAGTATTACTATAGGTATGCAGATACACTCGAAGCCCTTGACGGAAGCGGTTTTGAGAATATTATAACTGAGGAACAGCTGCCTGTTGTCCTTGATAACAAGGGCGGTTATTTCAGATTCAACCCCAACGACAGGAATTTTGTTGAGGTCATTGAATCAGCCTCGGAGAATCCGCTGCCCCTTGAGCGTATGTTCTACCGCAACTCACCTAAATTTACTCTTGGCTGGATCTCGCCTGAGGGAGATTCCTACTCATGCTCTTTCACCAACCACAGCAAGTGTGCTGAGATGCTTGCAAAGAAATATTACCCCAACGAGCGCTTCCCGGAGTCAGCGCTGCTTCGTAAGGGCTGGATAAAAGTTATCGACTCCTGGAACGGAAAAGACAGACAGCATGGACAGTTTGTATATTCAGAAACAGGCTATATCACACAAAAAGCCGCCGATAAGCTTTATGATCTGGGGCTTTATGACAAGCCTGAGGTGAAGAAATTGAGAGAAAGTTCTGAAAACTACTGGTAATAGTCAAAACATTAACACTATTCACAAATTGATATTAAAAATTTAATGTGAATTCACAGAACATTTTGTACAAGTCGCAACAATTACAAAAACAGTTCTGCCGAATTGGGTAATATTTATATTGACTTTATTATTCACATGTTGTATAATAAAATTGGTATAATCTCATAAAAGAATTATATGTATTTATATATTTCTTTTATTTCCCTATCCGGCAGAATTTTTTTCTGCCCAGATACACCATTATAGTTTAAGCATATTCTAAGGAGGATTTATTACATGGCTGAAGCAAGGTTCATAAAATCAGTTGCTTTCGGCGGCTATGACAAGGCTGATGTCATCAGACGGCTCGAAGGTCTGGATTCACAGGTCTTTACCCTCAGACAGCAGCTCCGCACCGCTAAAATGCAGCTGGAAGGGATCAGACAGGGGGAAGATGCTGATGAGACTCAGGCTAAGATCCTTGAAGATACTCAGAAACGTCTTACCGAAGTACAGGTCAGCAATGACACCCTCGCTACAAAACTGAAAGCGGCTGAGGAGGAGAACAAGCGACTGAAAGAGAAGATCAGTTCACTCGACAGCGAGATCACAGCCCTTAACGATCAGATCATAGAAGCTGATACCAAACTTGCTGCCCTTACCGCTGACGACGAAGCTAAAGCCCTCAGTGCAGTTTTCATCGAGGCTAAGAAATCCTCAGATATGCTTATTGAAATGGCTAAGCAGAAAGCAGCCGAAATGGAAGATAATTCCAAGAAGGCTGCCGATAAATCTATAGAGTATGCTAACGGCGAAGCACTCAGGATCATCAATGATGCTGAGAAAAAAGCTGCTGAGATCGTGGCTGACGCTATGAACGATGCAAGCGCTATGGAAGTCTCTACCGAAAACCTCCGCTCTATTATGCTCGACGATGTTAAGGGCATGACAGCAAGGATCAATTCTATCTGGGATGCTCTCATCGACTTCGGTGAGTCCGGAATGGCTCAGCTTGCTGACGCTCAGATGCTCCTTACTCAAACTACTAAGAAGCTTACTGAAGGCAATACCCCTCGTTTCAGAAACCCTGAAATGGTATTCCCGGATTATCCTGAGGACGCTCCTTCCGCTCTGGCTGCTGAAGAAGATGAGCAGAGACAGAAGCGTAAGAGCAGCCTGGAGAAACTCCAGCAGATGGCGGCTTCACTCACTAAGTCAAAGCCAGCTGCACCGGCTCAGGAAAAAAGCGCTGAAAAACCCGCACAGCAGCCTGAAGATAAAAAGGAAGAACCTAAAAAGCCTGCCGATGACCAGAAATCTGCCTCTCAGAAACCTGCTCAGCAGCCCCAGAAACAGGCTCAGCAGCCCAGCAAGGATCAGCATAATCAGCACGGCAAACCGGCTGGAAAAGATGAACAGGGTCAGCAGCCTAAAAAGGGTAAAGTAGACCTGGCTGCACTGGCTGCCCAGGCAGAAGCACTGAAGAAAAAGAAATAATAAATCCCATAGGAGTTAGTTAAGTATATGAACGAACTTATTATTGTCAAGCCGGAAAAGTGTGTGGGCTGTAATGCCTGTGTAAGAACCTGCCCGGCTCCGGAAGCTAATATCACAAGGCAGCTCAATGACGGCAGATTTGTTACAAGCGTTGACCCTGAACGCTGCATCGCCTGCGGTGCTTGTATCAAGGCGTGCAACCACGGCGCAAGAGATTTCATCGACGATACTGAGGAATGTATGTCAAGACTCATCAGAGAGAAGATCATCCTCATCGTCAGTCCTGCTATCAAGGCTGTCCTCCCTCTCAAGTGGAAGGGCGTGCTGGACTGGTTCAAGGGTCAGGGCTGTACAGTTTACGACGCTGCACTTGGCGCTGACATATGCACATGGGCTCATCTGAGAACTATCGAGCAGGGCAAGATAGGCAATATCATCACTCAGCCATGTTCCGCTATCGTTAAGTATATCGAGATGTATCAGCCTAAGCTGCTGAAAAATCTCTCACCTATCCAGAGCCCTATATCATGCAGCGCTACATACATAAAGAAGTACCTGCGCCGCACTAATCCTATTGCTGCGCTTACTCCGTGTATCGCTGCAAAGGCTGAATTCATGGATACAGGTCTGGTGGATTACAACGTTACTATCGAAAAACTCATGAGCTACTTCGAGCGCAATGGTATCAACATCGCTTCCGACAGCGGCGAGGATTTCGAGTATAAATTCGACGACCAGCAGGGTCAGCTTGGAAGTATCTTCTCACGTCCCGGCGGTCTTCGTGATAACCTCTGGGCTCATGACCCTGAACTGAATATTGCTACTTCCGAGGGCGTTACAAAGGTGTTCCCGGAGATAGATATGTATGCAAGAATGTCCGAGACTAAGCACCCTCAGGTTTATGACGTTCTCTCATGTGAGTTCGGCTGCAACCTGGGCCCTGCTACAGCTTCTACACAGACTTCCTTCGACGTTATGGCTACTATGCGTCTTATCGAGAAAGAAGCCAAGAACCGCCGCAAGTCCGGATTCATGGGCAGAGGCGACGACAAGCTGTTCAAGCGCTTTGACGAGGATCTCCGCCTTTCCGACTTCCTCAGAAGCTACAAGCCGTCTACTCCTTCTCCGCTGCCTACGGACAAGCAGCTTGACCCGATCTTCGAGAAGATGGGGATGCACACCGCTGATGAGAGAAAGTACGACTGCCACGCTTGCGGACACAAGACATGTCGTGATATGGCTATTGCTATCTACAGAGGTCTTAATACACCTGATAACTGTATAGTACACGCTAAATCCGTTCTCCTTGCGAGACACTCCGCCCTCACTCTCCAGCATGAGAAGCTGTCGGAGATCGCTGCTGAATGTCTGGCGCTTTCCGATAAGCTCAAGGACGGTATCGCTACCATCAATAAGAGCGTTACCGGTATCGATCAGTCTACTCACGCTACAAGCGAGAGAGCAACTGTAGTTAAGGATCTTCTCCAGAATATCGTTGAGTTCTGCTCTGATAACCCGACTATGGACGAAGACAGCGTTAACCAGCTTATCAGTATCCTGAAAATGACTATCGACGCTTTCAGTGACCTGGATGAGAATGTTACCGTTACTTCCGAGAATTCCAGCGCTATCAACAAGTCTGTAGGCGAGTTCCGTGAACTTATCAAGGGTCTGAACGAAGTCCTTGAAAAGACAAGCAATAACCGTACAGACAAGGTAACAGCAAGCAGCAAGCAGTAAGCTGAGGGTTACTGATGAATGGTTATAATGTGCAGAGATTTCATAGGTGATGCTTGTGGTATTTCTGTGCAATGTGACGGTAAATGTTAAATAGATTTGCGTGATACGCCATTAAATCAGTGATTCCCTTGACAAGCAGCAGGAAAAGTGTTATAATATTTATAATACCTACTTGTAATAATATGCTGTGCTGCCTTTTGGCGGCTTGGCTGCCATATAACTATTTCTGTTTTTTACTATATATCTGCTATAACAAGTCAGGAGGGAAAGTATGCAGTGCGAAAAGTGCGGAGGCGATCTTAAAGCCCATTATATCGCCTGCCCCAATTGCGGAGCGCCCGTTCCGCAGATAATTGCGGGCTTTGAGAATACAATGGAGTTTCAGCATGAACTGAGAGCCATTGTTGTGGATAACGGTCCTAAAACGATCATGGATAAGAAAAAGTTCGTCGGACTGCTCTACGATCATGTGCCCGACCACGATAAGGAGCGCAGACTGCTGGCAAATATGTATATGAGCGGCGTTTTCAATATGCTCCTTAACGAGGAGAACCGTGAGATCGCCATTATGAAAGCAAAAAGCTATATGCTCAGCGATATCTTCCTCTCAGAGAATGCTACGGAGTTCGTTATCGCCTGCTTCACTTATCTGCTTTGCTGGTCCTACGAATCACCGCTGAAGGAACTGCCCGATGATGAGGAACCTGCACCAGAGCCGGAAAAGAAACCTGGCAACGTCAATATCGATGCTAAGGTGTTCAGACCTATCGATGCGGTAAGATTCCGACTGCGAAGCAATATAGAGATACCAGAGGGCGTTACAAGGATAGAGAGTTTCTGCTTCGACGGATTTGGCTCTCTCAGAACTGTACAGCTGCCTTCAAGCCTGCTGGCTATCAGCGATTACGCTTTCTCCTCATGCAAGAGACTGCGTGGACTTGATCTGCCTGAATCGCTGAAACTTATCCGACAGGGCGCATTCAGCCAGTGCGCTAAACTGGCTATGGTAAAGATACCTACAGGTGTGCTTGAGATCGAGGACAGCACGTTCTCCTTCTGCACATCTCTGGAAACTATAGAGATACCTGATACCGTCAGCAGTATTGGCGCTGAGGCTTTCGCAGGCTGCGAAAAACTCAGAAAACTGTATCTGCCCGACAGCGTCAAGTTCATCGATGCTAACGCTTTCACCGGCTGCCAGCAGCTTGTGATACACTGCTTCGAGAACTCCTACGTCCATAAGTACTGTATGGTCAACGGTATCCAGTACGTTTTAGTGACCTCGTTAGATGAGGTCTGACCGCCGGTAACGGCTATGTTTGCAATAGCGCAAAGAATTAATGGTGAAAGGATGAATAGATTATGACAGAACTTGAGATCGGTCAGGAAGTCGAAATGGAATTCGGCGGAAAGGCCAAGGTTTTGAGCGTTATCGGAAGCGGTGGTCAGGGTACTGTTTACCTGGTCCGTTTCAACGGTCAGAAATGGGCGCTGAAGTGGTATGACATCGATAAGATGAAAAAGCCCAAGGAATTCTATAAGAACCTTAAAAGAAATATATCCGACGGTCCTCCGAACAATAAGTTCCTGTGGCCAAAGTACCTTACCAAAGAGGCTGAGGATGGTACATTCGGATATATCATGGACTTAAAGCCTGATGGATTCGATTCATTCGTAGATATCCTCAATACCTACAAGCTGGAGATCGACCCCCTCACCGGCAGGGCTGCTAAAAGACCTGTCCGCTTTACGAGCCTTACCGCTATGATAACTGCGGTCATAAATATAGTTAACTCCTTCCGTCAGCTCCATAGAGCCGGAAAGAGCTACCAGGACCTTAACGACGGCGGTTTCTTCATCAATGTTAATACCGGCGCTGTTCTGGTCTGCGACTGTGATAACATCGCCCCCGACGGCAGCAACTTCGGTATCGGCGGTAAGCCGGGATATATGGCTCCTGAGGTAGTAAGAGGTATCGCTCAGCCTAATGTGCAGACCGATAAGTACTCCCTCGCCGTTGTCCTCTTTAAGCTTCTTTTCAGAGGCGACCCTATGGAAGGCGAAAAGGTAGTAAGAGATGTTTGCCTTACAGAGTCTTCTGAGCTTCGTCACTACGGTCAGGACGCTGTGTTCGTATATGACCCGAATGACGCTTCCAACCGCCCTGTAAGAGGTATCCACGACAACGTTATCAAGTTCTGGAGAATATACCCCGATTACATAAAGGACGCTTTCGTAAAGTCGTTTACCGTTGGTATCAGCGACCCCTCAAAGCGTATCATCGAGAATGAATGGCAGAAGCTTTTCATCAGACTCCGTTCAGAGATCATCACCTGCGGCTGCGGAAGGACTAACTTCTCGTCTATGTTTGAAAGACCTGATTTCAAGACCTTCAAATGCCCCAAGTGCGGTATGGAGTTCGCTACTCTCGGTTTCAGCAACCGTAAGACACGTATGCCGCTTTACCTTGGCTGCAAGTTCTACGAGTGCGAGATCGACCCTGAGTCAGAGGAATTCATGACCGTTGCAGGCGAACTGGTGGAGAATAAACTTAAACCCGGCGTGCTGGGTATCAAAAACAGCTCCGACAGAAACTGGAAGGTCAAGATGCCTGACGGTAAATTCTATGACATAGCTCCCGGAAAGGGATTCCCCATATGGCAGGGTCTACAGATCGATTTCGGAGGGATAACTGCCGAAATATAAATGGCTTAACATATTGCAGCAAACTGAAAGGATGTATGTAATTTATGAGTAATGAGAACATGACTGAAGGCGCAGTTAAGGGCACAGAGAATACAGCCGGCGAAAAGGATAGCCTGCTTGATTTTGATGACGACCCCCTTAGCGCTACTGGTGTTTCAAGAAAGAGCCTGGTTATATTCTTCCTGATCGATACTTCGGGAAGTATGAAGGGCAAAAAAATGGGCGAGCTCAATACCGTTATGGAGGAGCTTATCCCTGAGATCCGCAGAGTCGGCGAGGCTGATACCGAAGTAAAGGTAGCTGTTCTTACCTTCTCTACAGACGTAAGATGGATGTACTCCGCACCTATCCCGATCGAGGAGTTCGAGTGGGCAAGACTGCGTGCAAGCGGCGTTACCAGCCTGGGCGCAGCTTTCAAGGAACTTTCACTGAGAATGTCAAGAAATGGCTTCCTCAACTCTCCTTCTCTCTCTTTCGCTCCCGTAATATTCCTCATGACCGATGGCTACCCCTCAGACGACTACAAGGCTGGTCTGGAAGAACTCAAGTCCAACAGCTGGTATAAGTTCGGTCTGAAGGCTGCTCTGGGTATCGGTCAGGAGGCTAATGATGATGTACTTGCTGAGTTTACAGGTTCTCCTGATACAGTTGTTCACGCTTACTCCGGCGGTCAGCTGGCTCAGATGATAAAGATCATCGCTGTTACTTCCTCTCAGATCGGAAGTAAGAGTATGACACTCTCAGATGATACAAGCCATGAACTGGGCGAGGAGGACGTTTTCGCTGCTAAGCAGAAACTCCTCGGTCAGCAGATCCAGGAACTCGTAAGCAAGAACGATAGTGACGACGTTCCTTTCGATACTGGCTGGTAAAAAGACCTTTAGCAAAATACACGAAAGGAGGTTCGGACTCAGATGTTCAATGGTTTCAGCCACTCGGTCAAAGGCGCAAGTCATGAGGTGAGTAAACTGCCCTGCCAGGACAGTTCGTCCTATAAGGTGTGCGAACGCTATGCTGTAGCAGTCGTTGCAGACGGCCACGGCAGTAAGAAGCATTTCCGCAGTAACCTGGGCTCAAAATTCGCCGTAGAAGCCACGATCGAGGCGGTAGACAGATTTTATGAGGACGCAGAGGCTTTTGAAGATGCTCTGCCTAAATACAATAAAATGATCCTGCGCAATATGGAAAAGCAGATAATTTCCAACTGGAATATGAAGGTGTTCGATCACCTTAAAGCTAACCCCGTTACCGCAGAGGAAAAGAGTAAATTTACCGATGAGGAATTTGAGGCTATCCCTCCAGAGTCCTACTATGGTACAACTCTTATCGCAGCAGTCACAAGCAAGGACTTTACCTTCGGCGTGCAAATCGGTGACGGTACGCTGGTAGCTATTTTTGACGACGGCAAGGCTGTTATGCCCATGGAGTATAATGAGGCTGCACCTGCTAATGTCACCGCATCTATGTGTAACTCAAATGCAGCAGGAATGTTCAGCAGTTTTTTCACTTCCGGAAAAAAGCTGATCGCGCTGTTTGCTTCTACTGACGGATTGTACACTTCCTTTGGAAGTGAGTATGATTTCCTCGATTACCATACGATAATCACAGGTCAGCTTACCAATCTGGAGAGCTTCAAGAACGTTGTTATCAACAACCTTACAAAGCGCTCACATTTTGGTACAGAAGACGATATTTCCCTTTCCTGCGTGTTCAATGAAGAACTTCTCGCAGCAAACACTGAGCTTATCACCAAGGCTATTGAGGATAATAAAAAGCAGGCTGCTGAAAGAAAGGCAGCTATGCTCAGGCGCAACACAAATGATTGAATCAATTCAGAAAGGTAGTGTGGCTTTGTATGGAAATCGGTGCATTATATGATACTGCCAAAAATTTCGCCAACCTTATTAAAGAGGCTGAGCCCTATTACGCTACAGCCGAAGATGCCTGCCTCTGCCTGATCGTTGCCGATAACGGCGACATCTTCTCAGGCGTGACAAGCACATCTATCAACAACGGTACTCCTTCACCTCTTGCAGCTGAAAAGATCGCAGCTATGTCTGTATTAACTGCCGGCGCAGTTGCTAAACAGCTTATCGTTGTTTACTTCGATGAATTCGCTTTTGCACAGCCTTCCGAGGAAGCTCTCAGCCTCCTGGTTTCCGGTAAGGTTGAGAATGGCGCTTGCCAGGTTGTACTCTCCCCTGAGGAGACTCAGACTGCTGCAAGCCTTATCCCCAACGCTGCCGAGGATTTCATGAAGGGCTACGACTTTGATTCCGCTGATGAAACTCCTGCTCAGCAGCCTGCTGCACAGCCTCCTGTTAATACTCTTGGCTCAGCAGCTGAGTTCTCAAACGGCTTCGACGTTGATGAAAGCAATCCCTTCTACGCTGCTCCTTCACCGGAGAATGCTCAGGCAGCCCAGAATAAGGGCGCTGATCCTCGTTTCCTCTATGAGCAGCCTAATGATAATCCCCCTATGGGCGGCGGTTATCCTCAGCAGGGTTTCCCACAGCAGGGTTATCCCCAGCATGGCTATCCTCAGCAGGGTTATCCCCAGCAGGGTTACCCCCAGCAGGGTTATCCTCAGCAGGGTTACCCCCAGCAGGGCTATCCTCAGCAGGGCTATCCCCAGCAGGGTTATCCTCAGCAGGGCTATCCCCAGGCAAATCCTTATAACGCCGCCGGCGGACACGCTTCTGTTTATCAGCAGCAGGGCTTCCCCCAGGCAAATCCCTATAACCAGGGAACTCATGGTTCTGCTTATATGCAGACCTCAAGATCTGTGCCGATCAACTCTGTCAGCGCAGGCAGCGTAGTACTCACCTCCGGTTCAGCTGGCGGTGCGTTCAAAAAGCGACTTTCAACATATCTTGACGACGATGGCGCTCCTGCACCTACAGGCGCAGAGGGCATTGCCGGTGAGTCAGCATCAAGTGAAATGAGCCTTGATGATCTGAAAAAACAGGCAAAGGACAGAAAAAAGGTAGCTAAAGCTCAGCAGAAGCTGAAGAAATAAGCATATCTATCTGGTTCAACCTGCTTATCCCACAAAAAATAGCCAGTTATCCTGTTAATATATAACAGGCTTACAAAGATTTGATGCAATTTTTGTGGAAAATGTACTTTTTGTGAAAGTTCATGGAATTGTACTTGCATTTTTCAGTACGGTATGTTATAATAAGACTTGAAGAAATATGATCTCGTGTAAAGTTACAGAATGGGAACGGTTTGTTAGATCGGAGTTTATAACAGACTGGATTGAAAATGTACTTGCATAATAAAGATTAAAAGCACTGTTTAATATTTTAATGTCAAGGAAGAGGTAGATTTATGACTCATTTGCTAAATATAGATGAAGCGATAGACAGAAAGTTTCTTGTAGCTAAGAGCATGAAGGGTCAGGCTGAGCAGGGAACTATAATTCACGTCCTGGACGGTGAACAGGCTGCTGATGGCAGTATTAACGTGTGGTATCGTGTTACTCACTTTAATGAGAAGTTCCACGACTATCAGGATTATCAGGCAAAGTTCAAGAACCTTGCTGAATTCTGCAAATGGGCACAGCCGGATAATTTTATCGCTCGTCATTACGAAAAACTTAATATCAAGGATATCCAGCACTATC
The DNA here is from genome assembly GCA_017934425.1 of Ruminococcus sp. GTDB lineage: Bacteria > Bacillota > Clostridia > Oscillospirales > Ruminococcaceae > Ruminococcus. Next base: position 23,177 of record JAGBJO010000016.1, on the reverse strand, counting down.
TCAAGGTCAAGAACAGAAGCTTTACAACATTCTGTCTGCCTATTATCCTCATTGCTGCTGTTATCATTTGGATAATTGCATTCGTAGCATTCGAGGGTACATTAAAGGTCGTTGTAGGCGTTGTACTTACCGTTGTCGCAGCAGTTGCTATACTGTTCATCTTCAAGGGACAGAAGAAGCACGAAAAGATACGACTTTACGAGAAAGTAAGTTCGACCTGGGGTGTCGTTATCAAGTAACGTCACAGTGCGCCCACACAAAAATACAAGGCTTCCGGTTTATTGCCGGGAGCCTTTTTTATGCAAAAAAATCGCCGCCCGAAGGCAGCGATCATCGTTATTCAAGTGTCTCAGTGGGTTCATCGTCCTCGCCGTCAGTGAATATAGTCGAAGGCTCTTTGCCAACAAGGAAATTTACCGACTGCTGCAAGTTTTCAACCACGTTCACCGGCAGATCACCGCCGTATTCGCCGTCACGAGTCCAGGTGATCGGTTCGTCACTGAGGGAGGTGAAGGTTATCTTGTGGGTGCGGAAGAACTTGATATAATCCCGGTCGATCTCCTCGGTGATGTTCAGCAGGGAGTGGATTATCCGCTGAAGCTGCATGATGTTCGCCGGCTTGCTGATGAGTATTACCTCGAAAACGCCGTCGTCCAACAGAAAATCCGTCATTGACAGCAGTCCGGCAACAGATGCGGAATTCGTCACCATGCCAAAAATGAAGTCGTCCTCCAGAACGTTGCCGTCGTACTCGATACGCATACGCTTTGAGCGGATACTGGTCAGGTGCATAAGACCGTTCATGATGTAGGCGGAATGACCGAAAATGTTCTTGATGTTCTGAGGCGTTTCGTAGGTGATGTTAGTAAAAGCGCCGAAAGCGACGATGTATGAGAAGTAGCTGTTGTTGAATTTGCCGATATCCACCGGCGTAGGAACTCCTTCGGTGATCCAGCGCACAGCGTCCATAGGCTCTTTGGGTATGCCAAGTGTCCGGGCGAAATCATTTGTAGAACCTGCCGGAATATAGCCAATAGGAATTTTCCTGCCGCTGTCAATTATTCCCTGCAAGCACTGGCTGAGCGTACCGTCGCCGCCGGCGCACACGATAACATCGTAGCCGTTTTCGCAGGCATACAGCGACTTCTCAGAAGCATCAGTGCCGCTCTGGGTAACATGGACAGTGACCTCATAGTCGGCTTTGGTGAATTCGTTCAGGATATTGCCCAGGGAAGCGCTTATCTCCGCACGCCCGGCAACAATGTTCACGATAAAATAAAGTCTCTGCATATTCCTCTCCTATATTGTTTCTCTGAAATAATTGGCGGCGCAGAAGCAGCGACAGTGGAATTTTTAGTAACAGCTTGAGACTGAAGCACTCCTGCGGTAAATCACAGAACCTTATCAGTTCAGTAAAATCTCCGTACAGCGCCGAAAATAGCTTATACTACTATTATATAATGACCGACGGACATTTTCAAGTAGGGAAGAAATAATTAAAAAATAAAATTTTCTTGAAAAGTATTGACAAATGCTGAAAAGCGTGATATAATATAAAAGCTGAATGAGTTAAGCACAAAATAAATAAACTGGGGTGTCGCCAAGCGGTAAGGCAACGGACTCTGACTCCGTCATTTCGAGGGTTCAAATCCTTCCACCCCAACCAGATTAAAGCTACGCATTTTGCGTAGCTTTTTTGTAATTTATGATAACTTATCACCGTGATATAACGCACATTTTGTTGATTTATACATTTATCATTTAATTTAACGTCTTATTCAACTGTTTTACATTGAAAAATGATGTTTTTTCTCCTTATTATGAAAGAATTTTTCTTTCAAATAATGGTAAAAGGAGAAAATATGTACAGAAAAACATTTTATGGAGGAGTTGTATTAAATGAAAAAGGTGCTCTTGATCACTACGATCCTCCTAAATTCACAAGCAATAATTATAAAAATTGGATAGCGATCCTCGATTTGAGAATATGCTCTGGCTGTAAGGCATTGCATGGTAAAATCTATACACAATCAGAAAATCCTATCCCTTATCCGCCTTTGCACCATAAATGCAGATGTAAGATAAAGCCTATGAGTGCTGTTTTGGTTGGAAACGCTACAAAGGACGGACAAAATGGTGCTGATTGGTATTTGCGTAACTATGGAACGCTTCCAAACTATTACATTGATGATATTGGATTAAAAATACTTGGATGGAAAAGCGGTGATAAGCCTTCTAAATACGCTCCCGGAAAAATGTATACAAAAGGCGTATATGACAACTCAGACGGTCATTTACCTGTTAAACCGGACGTATATGGTATGAAGCAGATATCAATTATACTCCGGGAAAGAGAAATAAACACAGAATACTTTGGTCTAATGACGGGCTTATGTTCGTTACTTACGATCATTATATGACTTTTTATGAAATAGTATAAGTGAGGTGATATAATGAGATTAGCTGAAAAACCGACGATCATTACTCTTGATTTTCATGACTGCAAGTATCCGGAACAAATTCATCAGGTGCTAAAGGAAGCGTTTGGTTTTCCGGATTGGTACGGAAGAAACTGGAGTGCATTCTGGGATCTGTTAAATGAGCCAAGGGAATATACAGTAGTAGAAGTAACAGGGCTATATTCACTTCATAAAGAGTTATATGAATACAGTAAAAAAATTATTGAGTTGCTGGAAAAAAACAAGAATTATTATAAGAATTTTATGGAAATACAAGATCAATGGGACAGACGATTTGATTATAAGGTCATTGATTGATGTTATGATCATCTGATAATGTCATCAATTTAGTTATGCCCAGACAACAGCACCCGGCAGATTTTCTGCCGGGATTTTTATTGCAAAAGTTTTTGTAAAACCACAATTACACAGAGCCGGCACGCAGACCTTTCTGCTGCCGGCTTTTCTTTATATGCTGTTGCTTGCAATTTCTGGTATGCTATGTTATAATTAAAGTAATCATCATTTAAGGAGGCGATAATATGACGAAATACGGCAAGATACTGGCTGACCTGCACACGCACACGATTTTTTCCGGTCATGCTTTCTCCACTATCGAGGAGAATATTGCGGCGGCGCACAGGGCTGGTCTGCGGTATCTGGCGATAACTGACCACTACTACTGCGACGGCTCGGCGCTTGACAAGAAGAACGAAATAACCCGCCTGCGTTACCTGGAACGTGACATCAACCCCACCGACTGCGGAGTTTACGTTATCGGAGGAGGGGAGTTCAACCTGGGGCAGACCCCTTATAATCCTGAGAAGATCGCTCAGCTTATGTGGAAACCCATTGGTCTGCACAGCTTCTTTATGGATATCCCATCGGTGACTCTGGAGCAGCTTTACCAGATGTATGTGGAGGCTGCCAGCGACTACTCGTCCTTTGCACATATAGAGCGTGGTTTCCATAAGCTTGAGGGCAGGCGCTTCGGCGTGGAACTTTGCCCGGAAGTAAAGGATACTCTGGAGAAACTTGTGGTTTTGGCGAAGGACAAGGGAGTTCTCCTTGAAGTTAACGAGGCATCGCTCCTCAGAAAGTCCGGTGGCGTTTATGAGCGTATGAAGTACTGGCTGGGTATTGCCCGTGAGAACGGCAATCAGATATACCTCGGAACTGATGCTCACTATAGCAGTAAGATAGGCCACTTTGAAAATACTCTTGAACTCCTGGGCGAACTGGACTATCCGCCGGAACTTATCCTGAATCTTGACGAGGATAAGATAAAGGCATATTGCAGAAATCTGTAAGGCATCAGAATTTCCGCAATATATGGTAGAAATTTGTACAATTTTGAATTGACTTGTAAAGTTTTAAATGTTAATATTAATACATAAGGCTCTGCTGACTCCCTCTATTGTGTCGGCGGAGTATGGAGGTTATGGTTATGAAAAAGATAATATCAGCAATTTCGGCATCTGCGCTGGCTGTTTCAGCCCTCTCCATTTTCAGCGCTCCGGCGGCTGATGATAGCGATACCGTCAAAATAATGTGCATAGGCGATTCCATTACTGACGGCTATACAAGCGATTACGCAGGCTCTTACCGCAAGTTCATCTACAACCAGCTTACCGAAAAAGGCTACAGCATAGACATGGTTGGCAACAAGGACGAAAGCGGCGAGTGGCTTTCCACATATACTGACCCGGAAACCGGCGAAACTTTCTCCTACGATAACGCAAATACCGGATATAGCGGCTATACTATCAAGAGTTTTGGCGGACGTATGGGTATTTACGAGACACTGGAATCCTCCGGCTGTCTGGAAGCTACTTCCCCGGACATAGTTACCTTGCAGATAGGTACAAACGACGTTATAGACTGCTACGAAATGGACAGCGCAGGCGAGCGACTTGGCTCACTGGTGGAGTATATCCTTGCAAATATCCCGGATACCTCGGCACTTTTTGTTACGACTATCCCCGACCTTGACCCGAACCGTGAGGAGGTATATAACTGGTTCGGAAACTACCGCCACAGCGCCGACTGGCAGGTGCAGTACGACGACGAGACTGCCGAGAACGCAGTAAAGCAGACTATAAAAGACTATAATGCTCAGGTGGAAGCAGTAGTTAAGGAAATGCAGGCGCAGCACAGCAACCTGTACTTTGCTGATGTAAACAGCGTTATCACCGATGTCAAGACACAGCTTTTCGACGGCGTTCACCCGAATAATACTGGATACAAGGCAATGGGTACTTACTGGGCAGGTATGCTGGATAACTACCTGGGCGGTACAATTGCGCCGGTTACAGGCACTTCCACCGCAACTACAACTAACACCACAACCACTTCTGATACCACCACTACAACCGCTGTCACTACGACCACCACAACCACAACAACTCCGGAAACTGTTTATCGTGCGGCTGACCTTGTGAAGCTTTGCCACTATCTCCTTGGCGAGAAGGAATACGCTCTTACAGGGGAGGAGTTCTGGAAATATGATGCTGACGGCAGCGGCAAGGTAAATGCTTTCGACCTTGCGGAAATGCGAGAGCTTATTGTGAGAGATCAGAATAAATGATAATAATAGTATAAAGAAAAACTCAGCACACTCATACATTTGTTAAAATATGTCGGTAAATAGCCATTTCTCAGGCTTTCACAAAAATTTCACAAGCCTGTCTTAATTATGAATGAAACTTTAAGACTATTTTAAGATAGCGCCTGTATAATAACATCAGAAAAACACGAAAGGAGTTGAGACCCGGACAGTCGAGGCTGGTTCGGGGAATATATGGCTATTAATACCTTTGCAAGAAAAGAGATCAAGTTCCTCCTTGATATGCAGCAGTACCAGCAGTTAATGGAGGTTATCCCCCAGTATATGAATCCTGATAAATACTGCATCGGCGGCAAGGAATACGGCATATACAATATCTACTACGATACCCCCGACGACTACCTTATCCGTGAGTCTCTGGCTAAGCCATACTACAAGGAGAAGATTAGACTGCGCAGCTACTATTCTCCTGCATCGCCTGACTCCCTGGTGTTTCTTGAGATAAAGAAGAAGATCGGCGGCATCGTTACTAAGCGCAGAGTCTCTATGACACTGGCTGAGTCCGATGAGTACTTCGCTACAAGGCACAAGCCCCAGGCTACAAAGTACATCACCGAGCAGGTATTCCGTGAGCTGGACGTGTTCCTGAATAACTACCCCGTATCTCCCAAGCAGTACATCAGCTACCAGAGAGAGGCGTTCTTCGGCAAGGATAACAGCGACTTCCGCCTTACCTTCGACCGTAAGATAACTGAGCGCCGCTACGATCTGGGACTGAACTACGAAAGCTACGGCGGTCAGATAATCAGACCCGATCAGAGACTTATGGAGGTAAAGGTTGGCAACTCGATGCCCGACTGGCTCATCGCTAAACTCTCAGAACTGGGCATCTACAAGACCAGCTTCTCAAAGTACGGCAGAGCATATACCAACTTTGTCCGTGAGCAGGTAGCCGCTAAAAGCAGTACTTATATCTCAGGTATCTCAATGGCAAGCAGCCCTATTTTAATGAACAGGAGTGTGTAATAATATGAACATCTTTGGCAGCGTATTATCTAAGTACAGTGAGGATCCTTCCTCAATATTCTCAGACAGTGCAGCAACAGTCGCTTCCGACATCACCGCACCTGAGTTCTTCATCTGTGTTGGTGCAGCCCTTATTCTGGGCTTCCTCATCAGCCTTATCTACATCGTTACCCACCGCAAGGAGGGCTATTCACAGAGCTACGTTTTCACCATGATAATGCTTCCCACAATCGTGGCGCTGATACTTCTCCTCATTAACACCACAGCCGGCGCACTCTCACTGGCAGGCGCATTCACCCTTGTAAGATTCAGAAGCGTGGCGGGCGACCCGAAGGATATAGCGTACATATTCTTCGCAATGGCTTCCGGCGTTGCCTGCGGTATCGGTTACGTTGGTTTCGCAGTAGTATTCTTCATCGTTCTGGGCATCGTCCTCTTTGTACTCTCCGAGATGAACTTCGGCGGCAGCAAGGCAAGACACATGACCCTCAAGATCACTATTCCTGAGAACCTTGACTACCAGGGCGTATTTGACCCCGTTCTCTCCAAGTACACAAACTTCTACAAGCTCAGACGTGTTAAGACAACTAACTTCGGTACTCTTTTTGAACTGATCTATGCAGTTGATGTAAATGAGGATATGGATCAGAAGAAGTTCATCGACGAACTGAGAGCCCTGAACGGAAACATGACTATCAATCTTGTATTCTTCAAGTACGAGGACAAGATCTACGAGAGCTAATAACAAGTTCTGAATAAATCACACGCAGATTGCCGGAGTCTGAGGACTTACCGGCAATCGCTTTATAGAAGGAGATGTTTATATGAAATACCGCAGGATAATTTCCATGATGTCGGCACTGGCTATGCTCACTCTTTCCGCAGGCTGCGGACAGTCTGATGGCGGCGCTGAGAATGCCCTTGAGATAGCTGTAACTACTGAGAATACGGAGCAGGCGGCGGAAGTATCTACCGCTGCATCTGATGAGGTAAGCGGAACTACCACTGCTTCCACAAATGCAAAGTCCGGTAAATCAACAACTACAGCCGCTTCCACCTCGGCTACAGGCAGCAGCACAACTACCGCTAAGACCGATGCAGTTGCCGGAAACGGTACTGCAAAAACCGCATCTGCTACAGCTTCTTCCGGAAGCAGCGGCGGAAGTTCCTCTGGCGGTTCATCTTCTGGAAGTGATTCTTCGTCTTCCTCAGGCGGAGCATCTTCCTCCGGCAGTTCATCTTCTTCAAACAGCAGCAGCGGCGGAAGTTCCTCCTCTGGCTCAGCTGCAACTACAGCCGCAGCATCTTCCGGCGGCGCTTCTGCGGTAACTACTGCCGCAGCTTCACAGTCGCCTGCATCTGAGACTCCCACAGAGCCGGAAACTCCGGTAGAGGAGGAGTACACAGCTAAGGTGTCACTCAGCGGCAGCCCAGCAGTATCAGGCAGCGGTGTATCAGTAAGCGGCTCAAGCGTAACTATTACCCAGTCCGGCGACTACTATTTTACCGGTTCGCTCAGCGACGGTCAGATACTTGTTGAAGCACCTTCTGAGGAGAAGGTAAAGCTTATCCTTGACGGCGTTGACATCACCTGCACTACAGGTCCGGCGATCCTTATCAACGACGCTAAGAAGTGTACCATTGAACTGGCAGACGGCAGCAGCAATTACCTTACTGACAGCGCTAAGGACGATGTAAACAACGGCGTTATCTTCTCAAACGACACTCTCCGCATCAAGGGCAGCGGAAGTCTTGAGATAACCGCCAACAATGCCCACGGCATCGCCAGCGACGACGATGTTATTATCGAAAGCGGCACTTACGTTATAAATTCCAAGAAGTCAGGCATCTTCGCCCATGACGATATAACAATTAACGGCGGTGACCTTACAATTTTCGGCGGCACAAACGGCATCAAGTCCAAGGGTACGCTAAATATGAACGGGGGCAGGGCAGTGGTTTCCGGTGGTACTAAGGAGGAGAAAAGCTCCGTCTATGCCTACAGCGCATTCAATTACACCGGCGGTGAACTCTACGCAGCCGGCAATCAGGTGACTGCGCCTGCTACTTCCGTGAACCCCTACATTGTCCTCGACCTGTCCGCATCTCCGGCAGCCGCAGGAAGTGAATTGTCCCTGTACCTGGACGGCTATGAGGCGGTAAGCTTCAATCCCCACAACAGCTACAGATGCGTTATCATGCTCTCTCCGGACATTGCAGACGGCAGCAGTTTCTCCGCTGATATTGACGGAAGTTCTGTCGGAAGCTTCACAGTTTCCGGTATTCAGAATGTATTTAAAGCCGAGTAATTGTGCAAAATCCCAAGCCTTCTTGCTTTCGACAGTAAGAAGGCTTCTTTTTTGTGAAAAGTGAATAAATGCTGATTAACTAAATGTAAATAGGTAAATATCATGAACTTATTAATAATAAATTAACATCAAAAAACAAAGAAAAAGTATAAAAAGTAGATAAAAATTCAGTTTAGTTTACAATTGTGTATTGCAATAATTTAAGTTTTGCTCTATAATAAATACAGCAATTGAAGATATTGGTATTCAGTATCAAGTACCCTCCCCTCTCATGTGCTTGATACTGAATATGAATTCACTTGCACGTCATAGAAACAGATTTAGTTTATTTATGAAACTAATCCCTTTCATTTGTAATTTTTTCATGTTTTCTATTCTCAATAACTTTTTTTAACTTATTTGTTTCGGCAAGCCTCAGTGCTACACGGTTTTTCCGTATGGTTTGCCCTGCTCCCAGCCTTGGGAGCAATTTTTTTGCCTTGTGAAACTTGTGTGAAAATTTATATAATTTGCTTGACAAGTTCTATAATGTGTGTTAGTATATAGATAAAGGAGGTGGCAAGGATAATGAAGAAAAGCGTGTACAGCCTGGTACTCATGGACGACGTTATCCGGGCAGTCGATGAGAAAGCCTGCCAGCTTGGTACAAGCAGATCGAATCTCATCAACCAGATACTCGCCCAGCATCTTTCGTGCATTACCCCGGAAATGCGTATCCGGGAGATCTTCGACAGTATGAATGAACTGGTCAGCAGCACTTTCCGGGTGCAGCAGCAGCGCTCACTGATGACGATGAATACCGCTCTGGAGTATAAGTACCGCCCGACCCTCAGCTACAGGGTGGAGCTGGAACGTGTGCCGGCGCAGTTCCTTGGGACGCTGAAAGTCAGCATACGGACGCAGAGTAGTGCGCTTTCTATGGCGTTTATGAAATTTTTCCAGTACTGGTCGAAGTTTGAAAGCCAGATCATGGAAAAGCATGGGCTGCCTTATGCCTGTGCCGCCGGAAATAATTCCTTCTCACGGCGGCTGCTTAATTGCCCCGGACAGGACTGTGAAACTCAGGGAAGTGCGATAAGTCGGTATATAGCCATTCTGGACGGCTCTATCAAGCTTTACCTGGCGGACGGAGATGCGTTCCGGGAGAGACTGCCGGGGATCGCTGCCAAGTACGAAGATTTACTGGATCAGACAAGCATATAGTTCCCGGAACGGGTATACTATTATAAAGGAGGATTATTTATGAATATGGAAAAGTTAACTCAGAAGTCCGCTGACGCTGTTATGAAAGCGCAGAGTATAGCCGTTATGCAGGCGAATTCCGTAATTGAGCCGGTACACCTGCTGGCAGGACTCCTTAAACAGGATAATGGACTTATCCCTCAGCTTCTGCGGAAAATGAACATCGACGCTGATATCTTTGAGGGCGAAGTGGATAAGCGTATAGGTATGCTGCCTAAAGTAACCGGCAGCGGCAGAAGCAATCAGATAGGCATATCCGCCGACAGCGACCGTGTACTTACAAGCGCTGAGAGTATCGCTCACAATATGAAGGACGAGTTCGTGTCCGTGGAGCATATCATGCTGGCACTTATCGAGTGCAAGGACAGGGACGTTGCTCCTTTGATAAGGACTTTTAACATTACTCGTGACGCTTTCCTCTCCGCACTTATGTCCGTAAGAGGAAATACCCGTGTCACAAGCGAGAACCCAGAGGATACTTACGATGTTCTCACAAAATACGGTCAGGAACTTGTAGGACTTGCCCGCCGCAACAAGCTTGACCCGGTTATCGGCAGAGACAGCGAGATACGAAACGTTATCCGCATACTCTCCCGTAAGACCAAGAATAACCCAGTCCTTATCGGTGAACCTGGTGTTGGTAAGACCGCTATCGCTGAGGGACTTGCCCTGCGTATCGTGGCTGGCGACGTTCCGGACAGCCTGAAGGACAGGAAGGTTTTCTCCCTTGATATGGGCGCACTGGTGGCAGGCGCTAAGTACCGTGGCGAATTTGAGGAGCGTCTGAAAGCTGTCCTCAATGAGATAAAGAACAGTAATGGTCAGATAATCATGTTCATTGATGAACTGCATACTATCGTTGGCGCAGGAAAGTCTGACGGCGCTATGGACGCTGGAAACCTTCTGAAACCTATGCTTGCAAGAGGTGAACTTCACTGCATCGGCGCTACTACTTTAAATGAGTACCGGCAGTACATCGAGAAAGACCCGGCTCTGGAGCGCCGTTTCCAGCCGGTAATGGTGGACGAGCCAAGTGTGGAGGACACTATCTCCATTCTCCGTGGACTGAAAGAGCGCTATGAGGTCTTCCACGGCGTAAAGATACACGACAATGCGCTTATCTCCGCAGCAGTACTCTCAAACAGGTACATCACCGACCGTTTCCTGCCGGATAAGGCTATCGACCTTATCGACGAAGCCTGCGCTACTATCAGGACGGAAATGGACTCGATGCCTACTGAACTGGACGAGATAAACCGTAAGATAGTTCAGCTTGAAATAGAGGAAGCCGCACTTAAAAAGGAAAGCGACAGCATCTCACAGGAGCATCTGGCTGAGATACGTGAGGAACTGGCTCAGCTCAGGGACAAGTTCAGCACCATGAAAGCAAAGTGGGAGAACGAAAAGACCGATATATCCGCCGTTCAGAAACTCCGTGAGGAGATAGAGCAGGTCAGCGGACAGGTGGAGCGTGCAGAGAGAGAGTACGACCTTAACAAAGCCGCTGAACTGAAATACGGCAGACTTCCTCAGCTTAAAAAGCAGCTTGAAGAACTGGAACGCAAGGCTGAGGAGGATCTGAAGGGCGACAGGCTTCTCCGTGACAAGGTCACTGAGGACGAGATAGCTAAGATAGTATGCCGCTGGACTGGTATACCCGTTTCCAAGCTTATGGAAGGCGAAAAGGAAAAGATACTGGGACTGGAAGGACTTCTCCACAAACGTGTTATTGGTCAGGACGAGGCTGTAACAAAGGTAAGCGAGGCTATACTCCGTTCAAGGGCTGGTATCCAGGCACCGGACAGACCCATTGGTTCGTTCCTGTTCCTTGGCCCTACCGGTGTGGGCAAGACTGAACTTGCAAAGGCACTTTCCGAGATACTCTTTGACGACGAGCGTAATATTATCCGAATCGACATGAGCGAGTATATGGAGAAATTCAGCGTAAGCCGCCTTATCGGAGCGCCTCCCGGATACGTTGGCTACGACGAGGGCGGTCAGCTTACAGAAGCTGTTCGCAGAAAGCCCTACTCCGTCGTACTCTTTGACGAGATAGAGAAGGCACACCCTGATGTGTTTAATATCCTGCTTCAGGTGCTTGACGACGGCAGAATAACTGATTCTCAGGGCAGGACGGTTGACTTCAAGAATACCATAATCATACTCACCTCGAACCTGGGTTCGCCCTATATCCTTGACGGTATCGACGAAAACGGCGAGATCACCGAGGACGCAAGGGCAAAGGTTGACACACTCCTGAAACAGCAGTTCCGACCGGAGTTCCTCAACCGTCTGGACGAGATAGTATTCTACAAGCCGCTTACAAGAACTGAGATAATCAGCATCGTAGACCTTATGCTGGCTGATCTGCAAAAGCGCCTGGACGACAAGCATATCCGTATAAATGTAACAGAAGAAGCCAAGAATTATATTGTAGAGTGCGGTTATGACCCAAGCTTCGGCGCACGTCCTCTGCGTCGCTTTATCCAGAGAAAGGTGGAAACACTTATCGCCAAAAAGATCATCGGCAGCAATATATCCGCCGGCGATACCATAGAAATAGGCATCGAGGACGGACAGCTTACCGCATGGTAACTTATATTGACGGAAAATAGCCGTTTTCTATGGTTGTTTTGGATAAAAAACAGGTTGCAGATCGCTGTAAATCGGTCGAAATGTCATTTTTTCCCAAATTCCTTGACAAATTGCGCTGATAGAGTTATAATTCAAATATAAAAAATTATTTTATGGAGGATACAATCATGACAAAGACTGAACTTATCAGTGTTGTAGCCGACAAGACAGATCTCAAGAAGAAGGATGCAGAGGCTGCTGTTAACGCTGTTCTCGAGGCAATCACTGAGACTCTTGTAGGCGGCGAGAAGGTTTCACTTGTTGGTTTCGGCACTTTCGAGGTTCGTGACCGCAAGGAGAAGCAGGTTATCAATCCCCGTACAAAGAAGATGATGACTGCACCCGCTTCCAAAGCACCTGCTTTCAAGGCTGGTCAGGCACTCAAGAATGCTGTAAACAAGTAATTCAAGGAGGATGAAACACATGGCTACCAAGAAGACCACTAAGACAACCGCAGCAAAGGCTAAGACCGCTAAGGCTGAGACAGCTAAGGCTGCTGAGGTAAAGGAGACTGCTGCACCTGTTGTTAAGGAGACTGTTGCTCCTGTTGTAGAGGAGAAGGCTGCTCCTGCTGCTAAGAAGACAACTTCCAAGAAGAAGGCTGCTGCTACAGTATATATCCAGTATCTTGGCGCTGAGCTTACAACTGATGATATCATCGCTAAGGCTAAGGACGCTGCTGGCATCGCAGAGCCTAAGAAGATAGATGTATATGTAAAGCCTGAGGAGAACAAGGTATACTATGTTATCGACGGCAACGAGGGAAGCTTCTTCCTCGTTTGAGCATATTGCACAAATGATTTTTTATGACCGCAGAGCTTACGGGCTTTGCGGTCTTTTTTTATTTTGCAGGCAGTAATTGATTTTATATATAACAAATTCATATAATATGCGAAATTTATTTTACTAAACCAGAAAACTATAGTATAATATTTATTTTATAGTAGCGAACAGAAGATAAAACATCAATCTAATTGCAGGTGAATTTGTGGTTTGAACTTTTTAGCCTTGAAACGATATATCTGTGATGTATGGGGCGATAGATTTTGAATATGGCTATAAATCGGGAAAAACGAAGAAAAATGTTAACAAATAGTGAACTAAGCACACCTAAATAGCTCGAATTTATGTATAAAATGCACAAGCTTGTTTATTGAATTTCTATCATTAGAACATTTTTTGACTATTGCAATTGTGAACGTCTTGTGATATAATAAAAATACCATAATCCGGGGTGACATTGGTGTGTTTTGCACAAAGGATACTCCCAATGACCTGGTGAGTGGAATTAACATAGAAAGGGTGAAATTTATGAAACAAAAGTTGGGCAAACGATTGCTCAGCGGACTCATTTCCAGCCTTATGACTGTTTCCTGTGTCCTTCCACAGTCATTAGATGTTGTTACAACAAAAGCGGCTGAAAATGAACTCACCACGCTGAATGGTAAGTATCCAACAGATGCGGTAACGCTTCTGGTCGGCGATAATAACCCGATCCGTGGCGCAACTGTCGAAGAAACGATTGCAAATGCTGAAAGAAAATATGCTCTCGGTATTGCTTCACAGTTTTCAGCTTTCATAGGCGGTGATGAAAATAGTTATTTCACTGCATGGGGCTCGGATACAGAAGGCAGACTTGCTGTAGGAGGTACTTTTCATACCGAAAATAACGTAGGTCACTACGAAGCAGGTAACGGTATGTATGTAGCTCCTTATTATGATCTGGATTGCATACTCGGCTACAGCGGATATGCTCATGTTATTGCTACCGGATCTGAACTCAAACAGGTCCACATCAGTTCATGGACGGACAGAGTACATCCTGATGATTCAGAAGGAAAGGTATTCAAAAGAATAGTCGTAGGTGCAAATACTAAAATTGATGACTATGAAAATACTACCGTTCCTGAGGTAATGCCTTATGCCGACCATATGTATAAGACTAATGAGGTGCTTGATGTAAATGCATATATGGAAACCATCAAGTCACGCTCAAAACTTATCTCTGAAAAGCCGGCTACAGGTGAGACTACTATCGATAACGGTACCGTTACATTCAAGTATTCTGGTACTGACAATCCTGAAGTTGTTTACTTCGACATCGACAGCTGGGATGCAAGCATCACAAACGTAGTTTTTGATGTTAAGCCCGGAACATATGTAGTTGTAAACTGTCCTGATAAAAGTGCTACTATCGGTACAACAACAGGCATAAACCAGGTTTATGTTGAGTACGCAGGCAATGATATAAGCCAGATGAACAACGGCGGTCAGAATAACAACCCCGAAAGTGCTTATATCCTTTATAACTTCCCGAATGCATCAAGAGTTAATTTCTTTGCTTGCTTCAATGGTACTATTCTTGCACCAAATGCACTTTTCTACAGTTATGATGAAAGTAACAAAGGCAAGAGCGGCGATCAGCAAAGAAACCCCCACCTTTCCGGTGCTGTAATTGCCAAAAGCTTTGAAGGCGGCGCTGAGATCGGTTTCCGTCCGTATCTTGGACCGGCTTCCATTGTAGGTGTTGAGGAAGGATACGAGTTATCCTTTGATAAACTGAATGAAGACGGCAGTGAAAAAATTGACGGCGCTCAGATCGGTGCTTACCCTGTAGACGATGAAGGCAATGTAAGCCTATTCCCAGAGTATGTAGGCGAATCCGGAAACGGCGATAAGATCGAACTTCCGGCTGGTAAGTATGTTATCAAAGAGTATAAAGCTCCTACAGGCTTCCAGATAGATAACAAGAATGAGTACTATATCGAGATAAAGCCGGGAGAAGCAAGAGAACTGAACATCAATCAGGATCCTACGATCACATACACAAGAAAGATGTATACTCTGACAAATGACGATGCTGCTGCAGCAAGCGATCCTTTACTTATAACTGAGGCAGACCTTGCAGACGGTAACTATGAGCTGATAAGTCACAATCCCATCGGATTTAATGTACTTGCATGGAGCAGCCATACCACAACTGTTGAGATGAAAGACATAACTTTCTTCTTCAAAGACGGTACATCTGTTACAACCAGTGACATCACTCCGAACCACGCAACTTTAGAAACGAATTTTTGGGATCCGATGAGTTTTGGCGGACTTGAAGGCAAGCAGTTGTCAGAAGTTGTCGGCTTCACTATGAACTTTGAAGGCGAAGGCGAGTCAAAGATAGTATATCAAAATCCACAAGTTGAATTAACTCCGATAAAAGCTGGTTCTTACTCTTATGGATTTACTGAAAGACAGTACTACAAAAAGGCAGCAGCCGGCGAAGATCAGGACAGCGAAGGCTATGCAGCAAATAAGATCTTAAAAAGCAATGATATCACCATTGGATATGTGGACGATGTTGAAGTTGTGCTGTATGATGATGCTGAATTCAAGAGCGTGAAGAAAACAGAGACCATTCATCCTAATGATATTAATGTGGCTACCTACTACAAGGGCAAAGACGCTTATAATATCAAGGAAGTGGACGCAGACAATAATGTTACTGCGGCTACAAAGAACGGCAACCCTGTTGATGCTGCTGAACTTGACTGCATGAAGGCATATAAGCAGAAAGACAATGAGTATGTTGTAACATATAATAATCATCTGATGGAACCAATCATTGATATTACCAGCGGACTTGGAGAAAAGCTCCAGTTTAAGGACGCACCGTCGGTAAATATCCTGAAAGTTGGTTCAGACGATGAAAACTCACCTCTTAAAGGGGCAAAGATGCAGATCTATGAGGCTGAGTATAATGTTAATTTCATTGCTGGCAAATACATATACGAACAGACAAAGCTGACCCCTGTAGCAGATTGGACTTCTAATGCAAGCGGTGGATTCAGCCTCGAACAGCAGAATAATGTCAAAGTTACAGACGGCGCAGTTCCTACTATCAGCGGTGTATACTGCATAAAGGAAGTAAATGCTCCTGCTGGATATGACAAGGCTGCTGATACTTATTTCTTCGTTGATGGCAATAAACTGTATGTGGGTGATATTGAAGACAATATCACATTCACATGGTCATTCAACGGCCCTGTACTCACACACAAGAGCAATCTTGTCAATGGCAAGACATTCGGCAATACTTCAGATCTTGAAGACAGAACTATCAAGGTAGTCGATGACAAACTCAAGGTGTTTAACTTCAAGAAGACTGATACAGCCGGCGATGTTGTCAGTGATGCTGAACTGATGCTCGTAGAGCTTAATGAATCTGGTATTGCAAAGCTGAAGGAAAATAATACCGAAAGCGTTGTAATAAAGTATAACGCTGGCTTTACAGATGATGACTTTACTAAGATACAGGATATTGAAAACGGCGTTTTCAGATCTGATGATCTTGAAGTTGGTCACCACTATGCGATCATTGAAACAAAGGCTCCTGAGAACTATACAAATAGCGAAGAAAATGTTGTTAATGTATTTACAATTGACAGCGGCAACGAGATCGTTCAGGGTTTTAAGAAGGCTGATACATCTGAGAATGAGACACTTTTATCTGATCCCGATTATGTTAACACTAATGTTAATAACAATGGTGGAAAAGAAGCTGTTTTCAAGGTGACTGATTCTATTAAATCAAATTACCTGCAAAATGGATACAAAATAGTAGGCTTTGATATAACAAGTACGGGTGATATCACACTCAATTACTCTGTAAATTCAAGCGGTAGTAATACAGATGAAATCCGACCCAAGTTGAATTTTAGTGGTTTCAATGATGGAAAAACTATCGTTACAGTCGATGGCGGTTTGGACATAGATGACATCAATGAAATTGGCTTCAAGGTTCAGGATTGGAATAATCATTCTATATCTGCCATTGATGTTAAACTGGAAAAGATCACCAAGGGCGAGCAGATAAGCATTGCAGGAAGCGGCGACAAGTTCAAGATAAACGATAATACTATTACCCTTGAAAACTCTATCCAGGGCAGAAAACTCGTTTTCATAAAGACTAACACTGCTGGCGAACAGCTCGACAAGAATAATACTTATGATATAGAAAACCTTGCTATTTCTCTTACAGAGTATAAGGCTGATAAAACCGCAAACGGTTTTGAAAATCTTGTTGAGAGCAGACATATCCCCAATCCTACAGGCGCAGATACTGCTCACCGTGAATGGGCTGTTGGAACAGATCTGAAGAATTCGATCGAATCTGACTACTATATCTACAAGATAGAGGAGACAGGCACTCCTGTTGGTTATAAGACAGCAAAGCCGATCTACTTCTATGTTACATCTAATTGGAATCAGTCAACATTCCATAGCCTTGAAGTTGATGAAAATAACACCGACATCCTCAAGGAATCCACTGCTGAGATCATTAAGCAGGATGATAAAAACACATTCTCCGTATCAATGGTCGATGAAGCAGATACAACAGAACTTAAAGTATCCAAGCTGGATAACAGCAGAAATGATTCTGGCGTAATTGTTGGCGATTTCCTTCCCGGTGCTAAAATGGCACTGACACTTAACACTGCATATGTTAAAACTGCAACACTGTTAGATGCAAGTGCTAAAGGCGCTGAACTTACAAAGACCGAAACAAAGATCATCTGGACAACAGGTGATGATACGGTTCATTTCACAAATCTTCCTTGCGGTGAATATACACTGGAGGAACTTGAAACACCTTCTGGTTACAGAGCAATTCTTCCGCAGCAGTTCAAACTCATAAGCAATAAGGTAGAACTTATTGATAATGATAATACTGTAAAGAATACTAAGGAAGAAGTTCTTTCAGGCGGTTTCAGCTTTGGTAAGGCAATTGAACTTGATGAGGGAAACACCGTCATCAAGGCATACGATAAGGTGACCTCCATTCTTATTAAAAAGAAAACAGAGGGCGCTGTAAAGGGTTCAACAGAAGAACATATCGCAAATGTTGAACTTACACTCACAAGCAAGAATAACGATATCGATCTCAGTTCCGTAGAGATCCGCAATGCCGGCGGTAACTCCGGCGGTATGAACGATGATCTAAGGATCCGTGATGGTGTCGATACCAAGAAGATAGTAAAGTGGATGACTGTTTATGGCAACGGCTGTACAGTTGAAAAACTTCCTGACGGTGTGTATATCCTGGAGGAGACAAAGACTCCTGATGGATACATCGATGAGAATGTAAAAATGGAACTGACAGTCGAGGGCGGAGTGATAACCAATGCTCTTGACAGCAATAATGAAATAATTGCTGACCAGTCAGAAACAGAGGCTACTCTCACTAACAAGAAAAAGTCACTTACTATCAACAAAACCAACATAACCGGTAAGGAAGAAGTAAGCGGAGCTAAGATCGTCATTACCGGTCAGTTCAACGATGATTTCTCACAGTTCAATCAGAATATTACCGGATACAGTTGGGAAAAGGTTGCTGCTGCAAATGCTGACAGCGAAACCAAGATCCAGCTTCATTATGACAGCGATAACAATGCAGACGGTATCTGGTGGATCTCTGAGGATAAACCCGTTCAGATCAAGGATCTTCCTGCTGGTAACTATACACTTACTGAGGAACCAAGCAGCGATGAATTCAACAGCGAGTATCAGATAGTAAAGTCTTCACTGAACTTCACTATAAGCAAGGATATCTCTGCAACAGCAGATAAGAATGAGTGTAACACACTTGTGCTGAATCCGGCTGATGACGAAGAAAAGATCAATACCAATGTAAAAGATGATTTCCTTAGTGAGGACGAGGCAAAGAACGCAAAGAGTTACTTTGTCTTTGACGGCAACAACCATGCTATCACTATCGCTGATGCTGAGAAGACCAGCACTGCTACAATAAGCAAGAAGGGTGTTGTAACTGGTGATAATGATGAGCTGGCTGGCGCAGAGCTTAAAGTAATTGCTGATAAGGTCTTCACAGAAAAGCAGATAAACGGAATAACCCTTACAAGAACAGACGCTGATGAAAACGTTACTGAACTTACAAAGGGCGAAACCGCTTCCGGAACTGTATACACCATTGGCAGCGAGATGAGCGATGACAAGGAAGTAACAGTTATCACATTCATTTCCGGCGATATCCCTACTGATATCAGTGGACTGCCGACCGGAAATTACACACTTAAGGAAACATCCGCTCCGGAAGGCTATGGAATCAATGAGGCTACCGCATCATTCAGCATAGTTGAAAAGGACGGAGACCTTAAAATTGACGGCGAAACAAGCATAGTTGATAAGCCTGTAAAGGTTACAGTCAATAAGACAGACATTACAGGTGAGACTGAGGTAACTGGCGCAGTTCTTTCTGTTACAAATACTGGCGTTGATGATTGGTCTAAAATCATTGTTAAAACTTCTGACGGCAAAGACGTCGTTCTTACTCCAGTTAAGGACGAAAACGATAACCAGATAGGTATAAGCTGGATTTCCGGCGATGCACCTGTTGAACTGAGCTTCCTGCCTAACGGCAAGTATACTCTCAGTGAGACTCAGGGCGAGAGTACAATTACTGATGCAAATGGTAATCTCTACAAAGTCCTTGATTCTACATTCATATTCACAATCAACAATAACAGTAAGAATGTTGTTTCCGGAACACCTTCCAAGGCAGACGGAAAGAACGCAGGCATCTACTTTGATGACACTAATGATACTATTCAGGTTTGCGATGCTGAAAGAACCGTTGATCTTAAGATCTCCAAGGTAGGCATCACAGGCGAGACTGAGATAACCGGTGCTAAGCTTACTATCAGCGGTGTAACAAATGTGAACGCTGTTACAGTAACAGGCGGCACAGATGTCAAGAAGGACAGCGAGAACGGCACGATCTCATGGACTTCCAACGGCGATGAAGTTACTCTCAAGGGTCTGGTAGCAGGTACATATGAACTGACTGAAACAGGCGATAAGATCACCGACGCAGACGGAAATGTGTACAAGGTTATTGAAAACTCACTGAAATTCAACCTTAAATCCGACGGAACAGTTTCCAAGGCTGAGGGCAACAACGGCAAGGTAGTTGAAACCACCAGCGAGGAAGGCTACGTTCTGGCTAACGGCAAGATCACAGTTTGTGATGCTGAGAAGACTACAGATCTTAAGATCTCCAAGGTAGGCATCACAGGCGAGACTGAGATAACCGGTGCAAAACTCACTATCAGCGGCGTAACAAATGTGGACGCTGTTACAGTAACAGGCGGCGCAGACGTTACAAAGGACAGCAAGAACGGCACGATCTCATGGACATCTAACGGCGATGAAGTTACTCTCCAGGGTCTGGCAGCAGGTACATATGAACTGACTGAAACAGGCGATAAGATAACTGACGCAAACGGAAATGAGTACAAGGTTATTGAAAACTCACTGAAATTCAACCTTAAATCCGACGGAAAAGTTTCCAAGGCTGAGGGCAACAACGGCAAGGTAGTTGAAACCACCAGCGAGGAAGGCTACGTTTTGGCTAACGGCAAGATCACAGTTTGTGATGCTGAAAGAACCGTTGATCTTAAGATCTCCAAGGTAGGCATCACAGGCGAGACTGAGATAACCGGTGCTAAACTCACTATCAGCGGCGTAACAAATGTGGACGCTGTTACAGTAACAGGCGGCGCAGACGTTACAAAGGACAGCAAGAATGGCACTATCTCATGGACATCTAACGGCGATGAAGTTACTCTCAAGGGTCTGGCAGCAGGCACATATGAACTGACTGAAACAGGCGATAAGATAACTGACGCAGACGGAAATGAGTACAAGGTTATTGAAAACTCACTGAAATTCAACCTTAAATCTGACGGAACAGTTTCCAAGGCTGAGGGCAATAACGGTAATGTAGTTGAAACCACCAGCGAGGAAGGCTACGTTCTGGCTAACGGCAAGATCACAGTTTGTGATGCTGAGAAAACCACAGATCTTAAGATCTCCAAGGTAGGCATCACAGGCGAGACTGAGATAACCGGTGCTAAGCTCACTATCAGCGGCATTAAGAACGTTGACGCTGTAACAATAACAGGCGGCACAGATGCCAAGAAGGACAGCAAGAACGGCACTATCTCATGGACTTCCAACGGCGATGAAGTTACTCTCAAGGGTCTGGCAGCAGGTACATATGAACTGACTGAAACAGGCGATAAGATCACCGACGCAAACGGAAATGAGTACAAGGTTATTGAAAACTCACTGAAATTCAACCTTAAATCCGACGGAACAGTTTCCGAAGCTGAGGGCAATAACGGTAATGTAGTTGAAACCACCAGCGAGGAAGGCTACGTTCTGGATAACGGCAAGATCACAGTTTGTGATGCTGAGAAAACCACAGATCTTACGATCTCCAAGGTAGGCATCACAGGCGAGACAGAAATAACCGGTGCAAAACTCACTATCAGCGGCGTAACAAATGTGGACGCTATTACAGTAACAGGCGGCGCAGACGTTACAAAGGACAGCAAGAACGGCACTATCTCATGGACATCCAACGGCGATGAAGTTACTCTCAAGGGTCTGGCAGCAGGCACATATGAACTGACTGAAACAGGCGATAAGATCACCGACGCAGACGGAAATGAGTACAAGGTTATTGAAAACTCACTGAAATTCAACCTTAAATCCGACGGAACAGTTTCCAAGGCTGAGGGCAATAACGGTAATGTAGTTGAAACCACCAGCGAGGAAGGCTATGTTCTGGCTAACGGCAAGATCACGGTTTGTGATGCTGAGAAAACCACAGATCTTAAGATCTCCAAGGTAGGCATCACAGGCGAGACTGAGATAACCGGTGCTAAGCTTATCCTGACAGCAGAGTACAACCTTTCAGAAAACGGCGTATCACAGGCAGAAAACGAGAATGCTCCCAAGGTTTCCTTCGACGGAAAAACTGCAACATGGGTATCCAACGGAACTGCTGTTGATCTGACCGGCTTAAAGGCTGGCGACTACTCACTGAAGGAAACTCAGGCTGAGGGCACAGTTATCAAAGACAAGAACAATCATATTTATAATGTGATCGAAGGCACTTACTACTTCCACATTGATGCAAACGGCAATATCACTTCAAGAGAAAAAGCTGAAGGCGAGGCAGATAAACAGGCTTCTGAGGCTAACAGCGCTTCTGAAGAAGGTTACTTCGCAGATAACGGCAGCATCACGGTTTGCGACGCAGAGAGAACTACCACACTGACTATCAGCAAGGTAGGTATCAACGGACAGAGCGAGATAAATGGTGCAGTTCTTACACTTACAGGCGAATTCAAGAAGACTGATATCATCATCGAGAATCAGGAGGATTACAATAACCTGATTATCGAGGACAAGAGCATCATATGGACATCAAACGGCAAGGAATTAGTAATCAAGGGACTGAAGGCAGGCGAGTATACACTTACAGAGACCGGCGACGAGATCACTGATTCCGATGGCGTAAAGTACACTGTTATTGAGAGTGCGTTTGAATTCGCAATGGACGCAAACGGCAATATAACAGCAAGAGAAACAAATAAAGCAACAGTCGTTAAAGAAACAACCTCCG
Source organism: Ruminococcus sp. (assembly GCA_017934425.1). Lineage (GTDB taxonomy): Bacteria > Bacillota > Clostridia > Oscillospirales > Ruminococcaceae > Ruminococcus. Next base: position 455 of record JAGBJO010000016.1, on the reverse strand, counting down.
AGGGCTTCAAGGCAAGCACAGGAAATATCGTGGTTTGCGACGCTATGAAGTCTGTTGAGACAACAACTTCCACAACGACAACAATAACAACCACTACCACAACTACAACCGAGGAAACTCAGACAACAGCAGGTCCTACCGAGCTGACAACAACTGAGACAACTACCTCAACTACAACCACAACAACAACTACCACCACCACAACTACCACAACAGAAGAAACCACAACTACAACCGAGGAGACAACTTCAACAACCTCCGAGGAAACTACAACTACTACAGTAGAAACAACCACCACAACTACAACCGAGCTGACAACAACTGAGACTACAACCTCAACTACAACCACTACCACAACAACCACTGCCACAACAACAGAAGAAATCACAACTACAACCGAGGAGACTCAGACAACAGCAGGTCCTACTGAGCTGACAACAACTGAGACTACAACC
>JAGBJO010000015.1 GCA_017934425.1 Ruminococcus sp. | reverse complement strand
ATTTTTGTCGGGTTTAATTAGTCCCTCCCCCTTTTCCACCTTGGGTTGTCCCCTTTGGCATACGGCGAGTTGGAGAGTGGCAACTCTCAAAAAACAAACTGGCGGCATAAATAATCCTCAAAAAAAGTAAATGCTGTTGCCGTGCCCTGAGAACCGCTCCACAAGCGGAAAAACGCCGTTAGAAACTTGTAGTAATTTTTTGTTCATAAAATGTTTACAATTTTTCCTTTCGCTCCCCCTTGACAAAATACTGTATTACTGCTATACTTGTATTAGTTGATTAATACAAACATACAACTTACACTCCACAGAGAGAAATACCGATAAGGAGGTGCAGAGTATGTGGAATTTTAACAACGATAAGCCCGTGTATGCACAGATAATCGACGAGATCATGAATCGCATCGCTTCGGGCGCTTACCCGGCTGGTGAACGTATTCCCTCTGTTCGTGACCTGGCTGAGGAAGCAAGAGTCAACCCTAATACAATGCAGCGTGCGCTGGCAGAGATTGAAAGAAGCGGCTACATCGTTTCTCAGAGAACTACCGGCAAATACGTCACAAGCGACATTAGTCTTATCGAAAGTCTGAACAGCAACAGAGCTGAAAAACTGGTAGCTGCTTTTGCTGAAGAACTCAAAAGGGCGGATATACCTTTTGATCTGGCTATTGAGATGCTTAGGAAAATGCAGTAAGTTATTAAGGGAAAATCCCGTATTGGAGGAGAGTTTATATGGCTGAACTTGTTAAATGTGAGAACGTTTCTAAGTTCTACGGCAAGAAAGAGGCGCTGAGCAGCCTCACACTCAACCTTGAGAGTGGAAAGATCATTGGTCTGCTGGGACCTAACGGTTCCGGCAAGACCACGCTCATCAAACTGCTTTGCGGTCTGCTGACACCTACTAATGGTCAGTTGTCCGTGTGCGGTTTGTCTATCGGTGCTGAGACAAAGGCTATGGTTTCATACCTGCCTGAGCGCTCATATATTCCTGAATGGATGAAAGTCAGCGATATCCTTGATTATTTCCAGGACTTCTATGCCGACTTCCGCAGAGGACTGGCTGAGGATATGTTCAGCAGACTTAATATCGACCTGGGACAGAAAGTCAAGACGCTTTCAAAGGGCAATAAGGAAAAAGTCCAGCTTGTACTGGTAATGAGCCGCAATGCTAAGCTTTATCTGCTCGATGAGCCTATCGCCGGTGTTGACCCTGCTGCAAGAGACTATATCCTCGACACCATCATATCCAACTACAATCCGGAAGCTTCCGTTGTTATCTCCACTCACCTTATTACTGATATCGAACGTATCATTGATGACGTTGTTATGCTTCAGTATGGTCATCTGAAGATACATGGCAGCGCTGATGCTATCAGAGCAGAAAAAGGTATGTCTATTGACGAGCTTTTCAGGGAGGTATACAGATGTTAACTAAACTTATCAAACATGAGATGCTGCACTGGGTACGCACATTCTCAATATTTTATATCATATACGCTATCGTGGCTGTTATCACGAAGATACTTATTACAGTTGAGATGTCCTATGGTGACAACGTTGAAGAACACATATTCACAACTATACTCCTGGCTATATTCGGCTTTGTAATGATGTTGTTCAGCATTATGATGCCCTGGATATCACTGGCTCACAATTCCAACCGCTTCAAGAAGAATATGTTCAGCGATGAGGGCTACCTTACCAACACCCTTCCTGTAACACCTGCTGAACATATCGGCGCTAAGCTTATTATGGGCGGTATAAGCTATGTTTGCACCTGCCTGCTGATATTTGTCTGCATTCTGCTTTTGATAGCTGGTGTGGACCAGGAGTATATCGAGATGAACTTTGTATTTGATGAGCTGCAAGACTTCACAATGCAGAATTTTGGCGAGATGATGCTGGGATTCCTCTTATCAGTAAGCGTATTCGTAGGTATCCTGCTGCTGTGCTACCTTGCTGAGGGACTGGCTGCGATCAACGGCGGCAAGAAGGCTATAGCTTCCGGTGTTGCTATACTGGGCGTAGTACTGGCAATGATAATAAGCAGCGCTATCGCAACAGTTCTTAGAGCAAACGGCGTTGAATACGACAGCAACGCAAGAGTTATCGCACAGATAATCTTCTATTTAGTGGCAGATGTGGGAATGTTCTTCCTTATATCCTATATACTGAAAAATAAGCTGAACCTTGAATGATAACGGTGGGGGATCACTATGGAAAAGAGAGATAATACAGCAAAAGACCTTATGACCATAACTTACATGATCTTCTATATTGCAGCAGCTGTTACCGCTATAACAGGCGGTGAGGGCACAGCGGCTTACCTTGCCCTGGGCTCTGCATTTCTGGGATTTGCTGAGTGCATGAATATCAAGCCTGCCCAAAAGGAAACGAAGAAATTAAGAGCAAATAGAAAGTAATAATTTAAGCCATAAAGGGGCGAAATGCTCCTTTATGGCTGTTTTGTTTCCGACAGTTATCCGGTGGATTTGACAAGTATTCCGTAAAATGATATAATGAGTGTACACAAAAAACCCGGAACATCGTCCGGGGCTTAATATGGTCTTAGAACTTGTCTTCACAAATCTTATGAAGACAAGTTCTTAATAGCCTCTGTTTGCGTCAGAACTGCTGCGGTATTTGGCTCTGGTGCGTGCTATACTTTCTTCGCTGCGCTTGATGAGATTCAGCAGGGACGATGAGTACTGTGCGTAGTCTTTCTGGAGTGTGGCTGTGGTTATGTAAAGAGTATCAAAGTTGTCAACGCAGTCGTTGCCGTCAAGCGGAATACCGCTGGAAGCTGCCTTGATATCTGCCTCGCTCATTGATATGATAGCGTTAGCGCTGTCGTTGGCTATAACTTTTGGTATTCTGAAAAGCTTCTGGTCGTTGTGGGGGTTTGCATTATATACTATGCGGAAAAGCTTGTATACTGACAGCATCAGATAGGAGGATACCTCCTTGATGAGGGTTATGCTGTTCGCTTTCTGTGCAAGACTGAAAAGCAGGCTTATGGAATTGTTGATGATACGGCGGTTGAAGTTGATTATCTCAGGGGAGGGCATTTTCAGGTTGTTATTGCCGTCGTCGTCGGGGATATCTTCGATAGTGATCGTCTTGCCCTCTGGTTCGGGAGTCCTTCCGAGGAGATAGTCGCAGGAAACGTTATAGTAGTCAGCGATCTTCACAAGGAAATTAAGTCCACACTCACGGATACCCTTTTCGTAGTGGGAAAGAAGTGCCTGAGAGATACCCAGGTCAGCGGCAGCCTGCTTCTGGCTGATATGGCGCTCTTTTCTCTGGAGCGTGATGATGCGGGCGAAATCCGAATTCATAGGTTTGTCCTCCGTTAAAAATAATATATAAATCATACTAAAAGTATAATGTTCACATATTATTATTATAATACAAAATGTATAATAAGTAAAGAGTAAAAACCGTAAAACTATTACAGCAAATTTCGACAGAATTTGTCGAAATACTACAAAAACCTTTGCTTTGCCTCCGAAACCGACCGGTGCGGAGGATTCTGATTAATGGTAAAATCAATTTACAAGGAGAGATCGCATATATGAGAGGCTACAGAATTTGTCTCATTCGCCACGGTCTGACCGAGGCTAACGAAAAGGGCATCTATATCGGTTCTACTGACCTGCCATTGTCCGAGAAAGGTGCTAATGAACTTCTTCTCAAGAAGGACAGCATGGAATACCCTTATGTTGACAGAGTCTACACTTCACCCCTGCGTAGATGCACTGGTACGGCTGATATCCTTTACCCTTACTCGGATACCGTTGTGGTGGACGAGCTGAGGGAACTGAATATGGGCATATTCGAGAACAAAAGCTATGCCGAACTTATGCAGCGTGAGGACTACAAAGCCTGGCTGAAAGGCGGCAAGGATTCTCGTCCGCCTGAGGGCGAGAGCCTTCAGGAAATGACAGCCCGCACCTTCAAGGCTATGCACAGCATCATCAACGATATGATGCACTGCGAACTGGGAAGATGCGCTATCATCACCCACGCCGGCATCATTTCTAATCTGCTGGTGGGATTCGGTCTGCCAAAGTATGACCCGAAGTATTTGCAGTCCGCACCCGGCGAGGGCTTTGAGATAATGGTGAATACTCAAATGTGGCTCAATTCCCAGGCTTTCGAGATACTCGGCTACTGCCCTTACCCCAAGCGTGAGGAGAACGAGGAATAATTCCGGCAGGAAATGCAGATACTACCCTAAAAGGGGGTTCTGGCATGGTTCTGAGACAGCTTGTAAGGTTTTCACGGCAGCAGATACGTGGGCAGCGCAAACGTGCCGCTCTTGTATGCTCGCTTCCGGTGGCGGCGGAAATGTTCTTCCGGGTCACTGAGGCGGCTTTCTGCGGATTGCTGCTCTGGTTCAGCAGCACCTCCCCGGTGATGCTCTTTACCGGGCGTTATCTTCCTGGGGCGGCTGTGTCCGTGGTGTGTATGATAATGCGCCTTGTGTGCGTTTCGCCGCTGGACTGCGCTGGCGCTGAGTGGATAAACGGGCTGTGTCAGGGCAGGCGGCTTTCCTTCCAGGATATGCTCCTGCGGAAAGGCTTCATATGGCGGAGCATTGCCCTTAAATTACTGGGAACTCTTGCGGCTGCTGTTCCGGCAGCATTTGCGGCGGCTGGATTATGGTACGGGGCATCGCTTATCCGCTCCGGCGCTGACAGCCGGCAGCTTTTTATTGCCCTGAATATAGCGGTTTTCTGCGCTCTGTGCCTTTATTTCTGGCTTGCTGTCAGGATAAGCCTTGCGGCTGCACCGTTTATTATGGCACAGATCCCCGGAATATCACCATTTGCAGCGGTGCGTCGCTCCATTTCGCTTATGAGCGGCAGAAAACGTGTCTTTGCCGGACTTTTCGCCCTGTATCTTGCCCCGTCGCTTACCGTTGTGGGAATACCGATAGTTTTCCCGGAACTTCGGGCTGCGCTGGCGGTGAGTACCGGGATTTTCCTGAAAGAAGATCTACTGCGAGGAAAAAGCTATGGCTGAACTTACATTTATATACGAAGGCAGCGAACCTGTGACTGTGGAGAAATTCCTAATGCGCCAGAGCGGTGTGTCACGGCGGCTGCTGACACGGCTGAAACGTCAGGAGAACGGAATCACCTGCGACGGCGTTCATGTGCGTACTATTGATATGGTGTGCCCCGGCAGCAGGATAGTTCTCCGTACTCAGGACGACAGCTTCCTTGAACCCAATCCGCTGCTTTCCGTGCCGATCGCTTTCGAGAGCGAGGACGTGGTGGTTTTTGATAAGCCGCCGGGTATGCCGGTACACCCGTCTATAAAACACCGCACCGATACCCTGGGGAACTTCTTCGCCAGCCGCTATCCGGGGCTTACTTTCCGGGCTGTAAACCGCCTTGACCGGGATACCTCCGGGCTTTGCATCATTGCGAAAAATGCCCACGCTGCAAACGTCTTGCAGGGCAGATGCGAGAAAGTCTACACCGCTGTGGTGGAGGGCGTTACCCCGGAGGAGGGGACTGTTGACGCTCCCATTGCAAGGCAGCAGGAAAGCGTTATCCTCAGATGCGTCCGGGAAGACGGGCAGCCCTCGGTTACTCATTTCAGGCGTATTGCCGGAAATGACCGGTACAGCCTGCTGAGATTCCGGCTGGAAACAGGGCGTACCCACCAGATAAGGGTACATATGGCGCATATCGGTCACCCGCTTGCAGGCGATGACCTATACGGCGGCAGCAGGGCGGATATAAACCGCCAGGCACTTCATTGCTGCCAGATCAGTTTCACTGACCCTAAACTTGGAAATGTAACGGCAGTTTCTCCTTTACCGGAGGATATAGCCGTACTATTATAATAAAGGAGTAATACTATGGAAAAAATCGCAAGCTTTCAGGTCGATCACACAAAATTCGGCGTTGGTATGTACATATCCCGTGTTGACGGCGATGTTGTAACATACGACATTCGTATGGTAAAGCCCAACGGCGGAACTTACATCTCAAGCCCCTCACTCCACACCATCGAGCATCTGTTTGCCACTTACGCAAGAAACAGCGGTGTAGGCGACAAGATAATCTACGTTGGACCAATGGGCTGCCGTACAGGTTTCTATCTGCTGACCCGTGACAGTGTTTCCGGTCAGGAAGCTATTGACCTGGTTCGCAGCGCTTACCAGTTCGTTGCGGACTTTGACGGTGAGATCCCCGGCTGTACTGCTGTGGAGTGCGGAAACTACCTGGAACACGACCTGGAAAGTGCCAGAAATGACGTTTTGCCTCTGCTGGAAAAGCTGAAGGACTACACTCCTGAGATGCTGAACTATAGCTGGCATTTCTGATGAAATAATCAACCTACGCTCCGGGGAAGTTGTGCATTGCTACAAAATCCCCGGAGCTTTTGCGGTTTATCGGCGTTTTTCATTGTAATTTGCGGCAAAAATGGTATAATTAATTGTATATGATTTTCAAGCAAATTTGGAAAGGAGACAGCATTTTGGGCTTTTTCCGGAAAATATCCAGAGGCGTGACCGGGCTGCTTGTAAGAGGCGGTCTGTGTACGGTGAAATTCATTTCCGCATTGCTTCTGGTAGTTATTAAAAGTATCAAGTTTATCCTGTCAGAGATCTGGGAACTCCTTAAAGCTGTGGGCGGTATCCTGCTTTGGATACTGGGCGAGATAACCGAGGCTTTCCGCAGCCGTATAAAGGTTTCCAACGAACTTACAAGAAATATCCGCAGGGCGAAAAAAGAGGGCGGCAAGACTTATGCCAGCGCAATTGTCCGGTTCGTGGGATCGTTCCTGTTTGGTGAGGGCGGTGTTCTGTATACTGCTTTCAATTACATTCTGCCTATCGTCAGCGCCGCTTTTCTTATCGGCGTTGTTAAGCAGGGTTCTGGTCTGGAGTATGGTCTGGCTGTTGAGTTCAACGGCAAGGAGGTCGGCATCATCAACAACGAAGCCGATTTTGAGGCTGCTGAACGTGAAGTCAACCAGCGTATCTCTTTCTCTGATGCGGAAGAACCGCTGGAGTTCACCGCAAAGTACTCCCTGCGTATCATAAGCGATTCAGACCACTTCGTTTCCTCCAGCCAGCTTGCTAACGAGATGCTTGCCGCTTCTGATGAGGAACTTACCACCGCTTACGGTATATACATGGACGGCAACTTCATCGGCGCTGTCAGGAACCGTGATACCGTTCAGGAAGCACTTATGGACAACCTGCTCAACTATAATGTAGACGGTATCGTTCGTGACGTTTCATACGTCAATAAAATTGACTACGAGGAAGGCATATACCTGGTCAGCAGCGTTCAGGACGAGCAAGCCATTATCGACCTGCTTACCTCCTCAAAGGAAAAGCAGAGCGTGTACGTTGTCCAGGAGGACGACAGCGCTGTTACTATATGCCAGAAATTCGGCATGACACTGGATAAGTTCAACGAACTGAACCCCTCCGCTTCTGAGGCTGGCGGTATCCGCAAGGGTCTGATGCTCAACGTGGTGGAGACTGAAAGCTATATGCCTGTTCAGTATGTCCGTGAGCTGGAAACTCTCTCCTTCCTGGACTATGAGACTGTGGAGGTAGAGACAAGCGCCCTGAATGTGGGTTATGAGGCTGTTCTTGTGAAGGGTGTCCGTGGCGAGAAGCACAGCAACGTGGAAATTACCTACGTTGACGGCATCGAGCGTTCACGGAGAGTCCTCAGCAGCAAGATCACCAAGCAGCCTGTTGTGGAGCAGATAGGTATTGGTACTTACTCAGCTAAGCCTGATTCGCCTAACTCCGTCCTGAACGGCGAAGCTCTCCACGGTACAGGTGAATTCGGCTGGCCTGTTGACGGCGGCTGGATCAGTGATACATTTATATCCGACCGTAACCACAAGGGTCTTGACATCGCTGCCGAAAGCGGTACTAATATCTACGCTGCCGGCGAGGGTGTTGTAGTATCCGCAGGCTGGAATTCCGGCGGTTACGGAAATGTTGTCATGATAGATCACCTTAACGGCTATCAGACAGTATACGGTCATATGAGCTATGTTGTGGCTGTCGAGGGGCAGACCGTCACTAAGGGACAGCTTATAGGACTTGTGGGCAGTACCGGCGACTCTACCGGTCCTCACTGCCATTTCGAGGTGCGCTACGAGGGCGTATGCAATGACCCGGCTTCGTACCTGAATACTGAGGAAAAAGAAACAGACTGATATAGGGACATGGGGGGATATTGAATATGGACACTGAATTCTCAAAAAACAGGGCGATGCTTAACAGGTGTAATAAAATGTACACACGGCTGGCGATAGCTTACGCTTTCGTATTGCTGGTGTTCCCGATAGCTTCGCTGATGATATCCTTTGCTACCATCATCTCACATGACTCCATTTTCCTTATCATCGACTCTATCGTTATGTTTCCGCCGATGATATGGTTTGCATGGAAAGCTGTGTACGCTAAGCGTGATCTGCCGGCTATGGGCATAATCGCTTTCATGGTGATAAACCAGATAATTCTGGGCATATCCCGTCACTACGTCAGCGGTAAGTGGATGAACGGACTGTGGACTTTCAAGTCGGTGGAGTACTGCTTCTGGATAAATCTGGGAGTGGGGATCGTTTTAACTGTTATCGCTGCCATTAACCTTGCTACGAATATTAAGTATCACTGGTTGGAGGAACAGTACGGTTTTCCGCACTTCAACGAGCGTTTCCAGCAGCAGTGTGACGATAAGCAGCAGAGGGAGATACTCGACCAGTTCCAGCAGGAAGTGAACCGGCTGAAAAAGACCGCTACTGACGAAATGCCGGAACTTGGCAAGGCACAGGGCGAACTTGAGAAATACGTTCCCGTCCATATACCAAGCGATATGCAGGGGATAGGCGGCGCAGATGATACTGACAGCGATGATAGTCAGCCGCCGCAATAATTACGGAGAGTTGAGAGGAAAATGACTAAACAAACAGACAAAAGCAATGACACTAAAGGTGGATTCGGTTCAAAAATAGGATTCATACTTGCGGCTGCCGGCTCGGCGGTCGGACTGGGAAATATCTGGCGTTTCCCATATTTAGCGGCGAAATACGGCGGCGGATTCTTTCTGCTGGTTTACCTTATCTTCGCTGTGACATTCGGCTTTGCGCTGATGATAACTGAAATAGCTATCGGCAGACGCACCGGAAAGAGCGTTATCGGCGCTTACAAGGACGTTCACCCGAAATTCGGCGCAATGGGCTGGCTTGCAATGCTTATCCCGGCGCTTATCCTGCCGTACTACTGCGTTATCGGTGGCTGGGTACTTAAATATATGTGTACATTCATCACCGGGCAGGGTGCAGATGCGGCTGAGAAGCTGTACGCACCAGTCGGGGGAGGCGAAGCGACGCTCACTTTCTTTGAGCATTTCATCGGCATGATAGGTCAGCCGGTGGTGTTCTTCCTGGTGTACGTTGCTATAAATGCACTGGTAGTAATGCTGGGCGTTGAGAAGGGCATCGAAAAGGTGAGCAAGTTCCTTATGCCGGTACTTCTGGTTCTTATCATCGGAATATCCATATACACACTGACTATGGACGGCGCTATGGAGGGTCTGAAGTACTACGTTCTGCCGGATTTCTCCGACTTCAGTGCCGGAAAGCTGTTCAAGACAGTTGCGGCTGCGGTGGGTCAGCTTTTCTACTCCATGTCCATCGCTATGGGCATCATGATAACCTATGGCTCATATATGCGTAAGGAGGACTCTCTGGAAGGTTCAGTCCGTCAGATCGAGGTATTTGATACTGCTGTAGCTTTCCTGGCGGGACTTATCATAGTTCCCGGAGTATTCGTATTCTCCGGCGGCAGTGCAGGTTCTCTCCAGGCTGGTCCGTCGCTTATGTTCATCACTCTGCCGAAGGTATTCCAGGCAATGCCGGCAGGTCAGTTTATCGGTGCTGCATTCTTTGTGCTTGTCGCACTGGCTGCCATGACTTCCTCCATATCCCTTATGGAGACCGTAACGGCGGTAGTCATGGAAAAGTTCAGCATGGGCAGAAAAAAGGCTGCCTGCGTGGTGTTCGTGTTCACGGTACTCCTGGGACTGGTATCCGTTTTCGGCTTCAATATCTGGGCTGATGTGACCGTATTCGGTATGGATTTCCTGACATTCTTCGACACCGTTACCAATAACATCATGATGCCGATACTTGCCCTTCTTACCTGCGTACTCATCGGCTACGTTGTGGGTACTTCCTACATTGAGGAGGAAGCAGAGCGTGAGGGGCAGAAGTTCCACTCAAAGCTTCTGTTCAAGGTGATGATAAAGTTCATATGCCCTGTGTGTATGGTCATTATCCTTATAACTCCCTTTGTTACTGAGCTTTAATAACCGCATTATTTCCGGGACGGCGTACCTTTGCTGCCCCGGAAAACTTTTTTATAATGCGTAATTCGTAATGCGTAATGCGTAATTAAGGTGATCGCTTCGCTCACGGATTTTAAATAATATAGAATAACTGTCAATATATTTAAAATATATCGCCGTAAGGCGATGCCATAATTACGCATTACGAATTACGTATTACGCATTAAAAACTCCCTGAAAACAGTATCAAGACCACAATGGTAAAAATGCACAAAAACTCAAAAGAACTATTGGCAAGGTTCTACGGGGAATTAGAAAATATTTTCCGGGAACTATTGACTTATTCCGCTGTATGTGGTATAATGTTCATGTTGAGTGCGGTGAACGCACTGACTGCAAAAGATATGCGAGGAAGCGGAAGGTTGCTGGCGGTATGTCAGGTAATTTCCGTGGAGTATGTCCGATTTCAAACCGGGCGATTGGGATAGGTGAACACAGTTTGTGGTGAATTGAGGTGCAGCTTGCGTATGCACTTGCTATACCCTCTTTGTGTCTCTATGTGACCAACAGCCCCGGAAAATATATAGTTTTTCCGGGTTTTTTAATAAGAAAAGGCACGATACACACGGCAACGTGTGAATTCCCGATTAACGTCCCCCAAAATTTACAAGGAGGCGAAAATAATGGCAGTCAACGAAAAAATCAGATTCAAGATCAAGGGCTACGATCACGCTACTGTTGATATTGCAGCAGCTAAGATCGTTGAGGCAGCTAAGAGAAGCGGTGCAAGAGTTTCAGGACCTATCCCGCTCCCTACTGACAAGGAGATCGTTACTATCCTCCGTGCTACTCACAAGTACAAGGATAGCCGTGAGCAGTTCGAGATGAGAACTCACAAGAGACTTATCGACGTTCTTCGTCCTACAGACAAGACAACTGCTGCTCTTGAGAAGCTTGAGATCCCCGCTGGTGTAGACGTTGTTATGGAGGTCAAGTAAGACCGCTTTTCTACCAGGCAGATCCGTTTGGGAAACGGTATGGCGGTGAATCCGCCGGTCAAGTTGATACATCATCAACCAATAACCTTATAGGAGGAAATGAAAATGCAGAAAGGCATTATCGGCAAGAAGATCGGTATGACTCAGATCTTCGATGAAACAGGTAAAGTTATCCCTGTTACTGTTGTTGAAGCTGGTCCCTGCGTCGTTGTACAGAAGAAGACTGTTGAGAACGACGGCTACGCAGCACTTCAGCTGGGTTATGGCGATGCTAAGGCTCAGAGAATGAACAAGCCTATGAAGGGTCACTTCGACAAGGCAGACGTTGGTTACAAGAAGGCTCTCAAGGAGTTCAGATTCGATGATTGCGACGCTCTCAGCGTTGGCGATATCGTTAAGGCTGACGCTTTTGCAGTTGGCGACGCAGTTGACGTTGTCGGCACAAGCAAAGGTAAGGGCTTCGCTGGTGCTATCAAGCGTCACAACCAGCACAGACTCAAGGAAACTCACGGTACAGGTCCTGTTCACAGACAGGCAGGTTCCATGGGCGCTTGCTCCTCACCTTCAAGAATCTACAAGGGCAAGGGCATGGCTGGTCACATGGGCGCTGAGCAGGTAACAGTTCAGAACCTTGAGATCGTTAAGATCGATACAGAAAATAACCTCATCGCTATAAAGGGCGCTGTTCCCGGTCCTAAGGGCGGCATCGTTTATATCGTTGACAGCGTTAAGGCTTAAGGAAGGAGGAAGCGGATATGTCTACTATTTCAGTATTTGATATGAGCGGTAAGCAGGTCTCAGAGACTGAGCTTAACGACGCAGTATTCGGAATTACTCCCAACGAGGCTGTAATGCACGCTATGGTAGTTAATTACCTCGCTAACCAGAGACAGGGTACTCAGTCAACACTTACAAGAACAGAAGTAAGCGGCGGCGGAAGAAAGCCCTGGAGACAGAAGGGTACAGGTCACGCAAGACAGGGCTCAACAAGAGCTCCTCAGTGGTATCACGGTGGTGTTGCTCTCGGACCTAAGCCCAGAGATTACAGATACTCACTTAACAAGAAGGTAAGAAGACTGGCTATGAAGTCTGCTCTTTCTACCAAGGTTCTTGATAATAATATGATCGTTCTCGATTCACTGGCACTGGAGACTTACAGAACAAAGACTATCGTTGAGATGCTCTCTGCTCTGGGCGTTGAAGGCAAGGCTCTCATCGTTACTGCTGAGGCTGATGCAAAGGTGATCAAGAGCGCTGCAAACATCCCCGGCGTAAAGACCGCCGCTGTTAACACTCTCAACGTTTACGACATTCTCAACTACGACAAGTTCATCGTTGTTAAGAACGCCGTTGGAAAGATAGAGGAGGTTTACGCATAATGAAAGCTCCGCAGGATATCATCTTAAAGCCTGTTATCACTGAGAGATCTATGGATAATCTCCAGGCAGGCAAGTATACATTCAAGGTTGCCAAGGACGCTAACAAGTCCGAGATCAAGAAGGCTGTTGAGACACTGTTCGGTGTTGAGGTAGCTAAGGTAAATACCATCTCTGTCAAGGGCAAGGTAAAGCGTGTAGGCAGATACGTTGGCACAACTTCCGCTTGGAAGAAGGCTATCGTTACTCTCACAGCAGACTCCAAGACAATCGAGTTCTTTGAGGGTATGTTCTGATCTTACTGAGAAAGATCAAAGTATGGGACTTATGCTCCCGCCAAAAATGCATTAAAGGAGAAAAGATTTATGGCTATCAAGACATATAAGCCTACGACTCCCTCGAGACGTCAGATGACTGTAACTGACTACTCGGTGCTGTCAAAGGTTGAGCCTGAGAAGTCTCTTCTGGAACCTCTGAAGAAGAAGTCAGGAAGAAACAGCTACGGCAGAATCACCGTTCGTCACAGAGGCGGCGGAAATCGCAGAAAGTACAGAGTGATCGACTTCAAGAGAGATAAGGATAACATGATCGCTGTTGTTCAGACTCTTGAGTACGATCCTAACAGATCTGCTTTCATCGCACTCGTTCAGTACGAGGACGGCGAGAAGAGATATATCATCGCTCCCGACGGTCTGAAGGTCGGCGACAAGGTAGAGTCCGGTTCTGAGGCTGATATCAAGCCCGGTAACGCACTCAAGCTTGCAGATATCCCCGTTGGTACATTTATCCACGCTATCGAGCTTTATCCCGGCAAGGGCGCTCAGCTCGTAAGAAGCGCTGGTAACCAGGCTCAGCTCATGGGTAAGGAAGAAAAGTACGCACTCGTAAGACTTCCTTCCGGCGAGATGAGAAAGGTATCTATCGACTGCAAGGCTACTGTTGGTCAGGTTTCTAACCTGGATCACGAGAACGTAAACTACGGTAAGGCTGGTAGAGTCCGCAACATGGGTTGGAGACCTACAGTAAGAGGTTCTGTAATGAACCCCTGCGATCACCCCCACGGTGGTGGTGAAGGTAAGTCACCTGTTGGACGTCCTGGCCCTGTTACTCCTTGGGGTAAGCCCGCTCTCGGTTACAAGACCCGCAAGAAGCACAACAGAACCGATAAGTATATCGTAAAGCGCCGCAACGGCAAGTAATCTGAAGGGAGGAACAAGATTATGAGCAGAAGTATTAAAAAGGGCCCTTACGTTCAGGAGGCTCTGCTTAAAAGAGTTGTGGCAATGAATGAAGCTGGCGAAAAGAAGGTTCTCAAGACCTGGAGCCGTTCTTCAACAATTTTCCCTGATTTCGTTGGTCATACATTCGCTGTTCATGACGGACGCAAGCACGTTCCGGTATATGTTACAGAGGATATGGTTGGTCACAAGCTGGGTGAATTCGCTCCCACAAGAACCTACAAGGGACACGCTGGTTCCAAGACATCAAACAACGGTAAGAAATAAGCGGAAGGAGGAGCTAAAATGGAAGCAAGAGCTTATTTAAGAAATGCTCGCATCTCACCAAGAAAGGTACAGATCGTTCTCGATCTTATCAGAAACAAGCCCGTAGATCTCGCTTTGGCTACTTTAGACCTTACTCCTAAGGCTGCAAGCCCTATCGTTGCAAAGCTGGTAAAGTCCGCACAGGCTAACGCTGAGAACAACTTCAGCATGGACAAGGATAACCTTTACGTTGCAGAGTGCTTCGTAACACCTGGTCCTATCATGAAGAGAATCATGCCAAGAGCACAGGGCAGAGCATATAGAATCTTAAAGAGAACATCACACATCACAGTTGTTCTTAAAGAAAAAGAATAATCCCAAGGAGGTCTGATTAATGGGACAGAAAGTAAATCCGCACGGTCTTCGTGTCGGCGTTATTAAGGATTGGGATTCACGCTGGTATGCCAACAAGGCAGACTTCGGCAACACCCTCGTTGAGGACTACAACGTTCGTAATTTCATTAAGAAGAGCTTATATGCTGCTGGTGTTCCCAGAATTGAGATCGAGCGTTTCGCCGATAAGGTGAGAATCCACATTCACTGCGCTAAGCCCGGTATCGTAATCGGCAGACAGGGCGCAGAGATCGATAAACTCAGAGCACAGCTCGAAAAGATGATGAAGAAGCAGGTCTTCGTTGACGTTGTTGAGGTTAAGCAGCCTGATATGGATGCTCAGCTGGTAGCAGAGAAGATCGCTCTTGATCTGGAGAACAGAGTATCATTCAGAAGAGCAATGAAGCAGTCCATCGGCAGAACAATGCGTCTGGGCGCTAAGGGTATCAAGATCAAGGTTTCCGGCAGACTTGCTGGTGCTGAGATCGCAAGAAGCGAGAGCTACCATGAGGGTACAATCCCGCTTCAGACTATCCGTGCTGATATCGACTACGGCTTCGCAGAGGCTGACACTACCTACGGTAAGCTCGGCGTAAAGGTTTGGATCTATAAGGGCGAAGTTCTCAAGGGCGACGCTGCCAAGGCTGCTGAGAAGAGAGAAAAGGTAGAGAGAAAGAACGACAGAAACGGCGACCGCCGTCGCAGAGACCGTGATGACAGACGTGCAGGCGGCAGAGGCGGTAACGACAGACGCCGTGATTCACGCAGAGATAACTCAAGAAATGAAGGAGGTAATCAGTAATGCTGCTTCCAAAGAGAGTTAAGTACCGCAGAGTCCACAGAGGACGTCTGAAGGGTAAGGCTTACAGAGGTAATAAGGTAACTTACGGTGATTACGGTCTCCAGGCACTCGAGCCTGCTTGGATCACTTCCAACCAGATCGAGTCTGCCCGTATCGCTATGACCCGTTATATAAAGCGTGGCGGTCAGGTATGGATCAAGATCTTCCCTGACAAGCCTATCACAGAGAAGCCTGCTGAGACCCGAATGGGTTCCGGTAAGGGTTCACCCGAATACTGGGTTGCAGTTGTAAAGCCCGGCCGTGTTCTCTTTGAGATCAAGGGCGTTGCTGAGGAGACTGCAAGAGAGGCTATGCGTCTTGCTATGCATAAGCTTCCTATCAAGTGCAAGTTCGTGACTAAAGCAGAGCAGGAGGTGGAGCAGTAATGAAGGCTTCAGAGATCAGAGAAATGTCTGTAGATGAGCTTAACGAGAAGCTCACCAGCCTGAAGGAAGAGCTTTTTGCGCTCCGCTTTCAGCACGCTGTTAATCAGCTCGACAACACAGCCCGTCTCAAGGCTGTAAAGAAGGATATTGCCCGCATCAAGACTACTCTGCGTGCTGCAGAGCTTGCGCAGCAGTAAGAAAGGGAGGATTTAGCTGATGTCTACTGAGAGAAACCTTAGAAAAACAAGAGTAGGTAAGGTTGTAAGCGATAAGATGGATAAGACCGTCGTAGTTGCTATCGTTGATAACGTTAAACACCCGCTTTACAAGAAGATCATCAAGCGTACCGTCAAGCTCAAGGCTCACGATGAGAACAATGAGTGCAGAATCGGCGATCGTGTTGAGGTTATGGAGACTCGTCCGCTGTCTAAGGACAAGAGATGGAGAGTAACCAATATCATTGAGAAGGCTAAGTAATTTGTATATAAGCTTAATGCTTGAAAGGAGGAACTCGCTGTGATTCAGATGCAGACTTATTTAAAAGTCGCTGATAACACAGGCGCTAAGGAGCTTATGTGTATCAGAGTTCTGGGAGGCACTCGCCGCAGATATGCCAATATCGGCGATGTAGTAGTTGCTTCAGTTAAGAAAGCAACACCCGGAGGCGTTGTAAAGAAGGGCGACGTTGTAAAGGCAGTTATCGTTCGTTCAGCAAAGGGTCTCAGAAGAGAGGACGGAACTTACATCCGCTTCGATGAGAACGCTGCTGTAATTATCAAGGAAGACAAGAACCCCAAGGGTACACGTATTTTCGGACCTGTTGCAAAGGAACTGAGAGAGAAGGAGTATACCAAGATCCTCAGCCTTGCACCAGAGGTTCTCTGATGGAGGTGTCATACAATGAGTAAGGTCCACGTTAAAACAGGCGACACCGTTATCCTGCTGACAGGTAAGTACGAGGATAAGTACGAGAAGAACGGCGACAGAAAGACTGGCAAGGTCGCTCAGGTTTCCCCCAGCGAGGGCAAGGTCATCGTTGAGGGCATCAATGTAATCACCAAGCACGTAAAGCCCACAAGACAGGGCGAGTCAGGCGCTATCATCAAGACAGAGGCTCCTGTTTACGCTTGCAAGGTACAGCTTGTTTGCCCTAAGTGCGGCAAGCCCACAAGAGTCGGCCACGTTATCGAGGACGGCAAGAAGCTCCGTGTTTGCAAGAAATGCGGAAAGTCTTTTGAATAATAGTAAAGGAGAAACGACATGGCAAGTTTAAAGGATTATTATGTTAGCGACGTTGCTCCTGCACTGATGAAGAAGTTCGGCTACAAGAGCGTTATGCAGATCCCGAAGCTGGATAAGGTAGTTATCAACGTAGGTGCCGGCGAAGCAAAGGATAATGCAAAGGTAATCGATGCTATCATGACAGATCTGGCTGCTATCACAGGTCAGAAGCCTGTAGTGTGCAGAGCAAAGAAGTCCGTTGCTAACTTCAAGCTCCGTGAGGGTATGCCTATCGGCGTTAAAGTAACTCTCAGAGGCGAGAGAATGTACGAGTTCGTAAACAAGCTGTTCAACGTTGCATTCCCCCGTGTTCGTGACTTCAGAGGTATCAGCGCAAATTCCTTCGATGGCAAGGGTAACTACTCCACAGGTATCAAGGAGCAGCTGATCTTCCCTGAGATCGAGTACGACAAGATCGACAAGGTTAGAGGTATGGATATCAACTTCATCACCACTGCTCAGACAGACGAAGAGGCAAGAGAGCTTCTCTCACTCCTCGGCGCTCCGTTCATCAAGTAATCAGGGAGGATTAACAATGGCTAAGAAGGCAATGATCAATAAGCAGCAGAGAACTCCCAAGTATTCCACAAGAAGCTACAACAGATGCAAGATCTGCGGCAGACCGCACGCATATCTGAGAAAGTTCGGCATCTGCCGTGTTTGCTTCAGAGAGCTGGCTCATGATGGTCAGATCCCGGGAGTTAAGAAGGCAAGCTGGTAAAATACAAAAAGGAGGTCATTCGGCATGCAAATCACTGATACAATCGCAGATCTTTTAACAAGAATTCGCAATGCGAATACTGCAAAGCACGCCACAGTTGACGTTCCCGCTTCTAATGTAAAGAAGGCTATTACACAGATCCTCGTTGACGAGGGCTATGTTAAGGGCTTCCAGGTTATAGAGGACGGCAAGCAGGGTGTTATCAGGATCACACTTAAATACGGCGACAACAAGTCTCCCGTAATCACAGGTCTGAAGAGAGTTTCAAAGCCTGGTCTGCGTATCTACTCAAGCTGCGCAGATATGCCTAAGGTTCGTAAGGGTCTGGGCATCGCAATCGTTTCCACTTCAAAGGGCATCGTAACTGACAAGAAGGCAAGAGAGCTTAATGTCGGCGGCGAAGTTCTCGCATACATCTGGTAAGGAGGCAGCGCATTATGTCAAGAATCGGTAAAATGCCTGTTGCCATCCCTGCAGGCGTAGAAGTAAAGAATGAGGGCAACCTCGTTACAGTAAAGGGACCTAAGGGCGAGCTTACAAGACAGTTCGACAAGGACCTTACAATAGATGTCGCTGAGGGCGTGATCACAGTTACAAGACCCAGCGATGACAAGCGTCACCGTTCACTCCACGGTCTGACAAGAACTCTTATCGCTAACATGGTCGAGGGTGTTACCAACGGCTACAGCAAGACTCTTGAGATCGAGGGTGTCGGCTACAGAGCTGCTAAGAGCGGCAATAAGGTTACTCTTAACCTCGGTTTCTCCCACCCCGTAGAGCTGGTCGAGACTGATATGATCAAGCTGGAAGTTCCCGCTCCCAACAAGATCATCGTAAGCGGTATCGACAAGCAGGCTGTTGGTCAGTTCGCAGCTGAGGTCCGTGAGAAGCGTCCCCCCGAGCCTTATAAGGGCAAGGGCATCAGATACGCCGGCGAGCATATCATCCGCAAGGAAGGTAAGGCCGGTAAGGGCAAGAAGTAAATCAGGAGGAGCAAATTGCTATGATTAAGAAGTTTGACAGCAATAAGGCAAGATTAAAGAGACACCGCAGAGTTCGTGCCAAGATCTCTGGTACTGCCGAGCGTCCCCGTCTCAATGTGTTCCGTTCCACTAAGCACATCTATGCTCAGCTTATCGACGATGTAAACGGCGTTACTCTGGCAAGCGCTTCCAGCATGGATAAGGGCTTCGAGGGCAACGGCGGCAACGTTGAAGGTGCCCGCAAGGTCGGCGAGCTTATCGCTAAGAATGCTGCTGACAAGGGCATCAGCGATGTAGTATTCGACAGAGGCGGCTACCTCTACCACGGCAGAGTACAGGCTCTCGCAGAGGGCGCCCGTGAAAACGGATTAAAGTTCTAAGAGGGAGGTAAACTATGGCTAATATCGAAACACAGGCTCCTGAGCTGGTGGAGAAGGTTGTTGCTATCAACCGTGTATCCAAGACAGTTAAGGGCGGCCGTATCATGAAGTTCTCAGCACTCGTAGTTGTTGGCGACGGCAACGGCACAGTTGGCTTCGGTCTGGGTAAGTCCGGCGAAGTTCCCGACGCTATCCGCAAGGGTATCGAGGACGCTAAGAAGAACCTGGTAAAGGTTGCTCTGAAGGGCACTACTATCCCCCACGAGATCGTTGGCGCATTCGGCGCAGGCAGAGTTCTTATGAAGCCCGCTGCTCCTGGTACCGGCGTTATCGCAGGCGGTCCTGTCCGTGCAGTTATCGAAGTTGCCGGCATCAAGGATATCAGAACTAAGTCTCTGCGTTCCAACAACCCCTGCAACGTAGTAAGAGCTACTATCAACGGACTTGTAAACTGCACTTCCGCTAAGGACGTTGCTGAAAAGAGAGGCAAGACCGTTAAGGAAATTTTAGGTTAAGGAGGCTGGAATAATGGCTAAGGAAATCAAGCTCGTAAAGAGCCTCATCGGCAGAAAGAAGGATCAGATCGCTACTGCTGAGTCTCTCGGTCTCAGAAAGATCGGCGACGTTACCGTTCAGCCCGACAATGCCCAGACTCAGGGTAAGATCAACAAGATCATCCACCTCATCGAGGTTACAGAGCAGTAAACAAGGAGGTGCAACAATATGAAAATTCACGAATTAACTCCCGCAGCTGATTCAAACAAGGCTGTAAAGCGTATCGGCAGAGGCCACGGCTCAGGCAACGGCAAGACCGCTGGTAAGGGTCACAAGGGACAGAATGCTCGTTCAGGCGGCGGCGTAAGAATCGGCTTTGAAGGCGGACAGATGCCCCTGGCAAGAAGAATCCCTAAGAGAGGCTTCAATAACATTTTCGCAACAAAGTACGCTATCGTTAACGTTTCAGACCTGAACCGCTTCACAGACGGCACAGTCGTTGATGCAGAAGTTCTCAAGGCTGCTGGTCTGGTTAAGAAGGAGTACGACGGCATCAAGATCCTCGGCAACGGAGAGCTTACAGCTCAGCTGACTGTCAAGGCTGCAAAATTCTCACAGAGTGCTGTAGAGAAAATCGAGAAGGCAGGCGGAAAGACTGAGGTGATGTAAGGTGTTTCAGACGCTCAAGCGTGCGTGGAGCGTTCCTGAAATAAGGAAGAAGCTCCTTTACACATTACTCATCATCGTTATATTCCGTTTTGGCTGCGCCGTTCCTGTTCCGTTCCTGAATCCTGACATCGTTAAAACTTGGATGGATACAAACGCTACAGACGGTAACTTCCTTGAGTACCTGAACACTATCACCGGTGGTGCGCTGTCTCAGGCTACTCTGTTCTCACTTTCGATCACCCCGTTCATCAACGCTTCCATTATCATGCAGCTGCTGACTTATGCGCTGCCTCCTCTGGAGCGAATGAGGGATGAGGGTGAGGAAGGACGCAAGAAGATCGACAAGATCACGGCTGTCGTAGCTATGGTGCTTGCCTTCTTCATGTCCTATGCTTACTACCTTACACTGAAGCGCATGACTAATGATTCAGGCGTTTCAGCTGTAAAATATACAACCGGCTGGGAAGGCTGGTTCACTGGTGCTGTTATTATCGGCTGCTTCGTTGCTGGCGCTTCATTCGTTGTATGGCTCGGCAATAGAGTATCAGATAAGGGTATCGGTAACGGCGTTTCCATGATCCTCTTCGCAGGTATCGCAGCAAGATTCCCCGTAGACGCAGGACGACTCGTTTCCCTGACTATGGAGAAGCCTGAGAAGTACCTCTTCGTTACTCTCGGCTACCTGTTATTCATCGTCTTTGAGTTCGCATTCATCGTATTCATGAACGAGGCTGAAAGACGTATACCGATCCAGTACGCTAAGCGTGTACAGGGCAGAAAGCAGTTCGGCGGTCAGAAGACTCATATCCCGATAAAGGTAATGATGAGTGGTGTAATGCCTATCATCTTCGCTATGTCATTTATGTCTCTTCCCCAGACTATACAGCTTTTCAAGCCTGTTACAGCAGATTCCTCAAAGTTCTACCAGGGCTTTATGAAGTTCTTCTCAACAAGGAGTCTGTCTTATGCGATCATCTATTTCATTCTTATCATTGCGTTTAACTACTTCTACGTTTCGATCCAGTACAACCCTATCGAGATAGCTAATAACCTTCGTCAGTCAAACGGCGGTATACCCGGTATCAGACCTGGTAAACCTACCTCAGACTACATTCAGAGGGTTCTTTCAAAAATTACTCTGGTGGGCGCTATATTCCTCGGAATTATCGCTATCGTTCCTATCTTTATCTCAATGGCTGACCAGAATCTTCAGTCACTTTCAATGGGCGGTACTACAATACTCATCGCTGTAAGCGTTGCGCTCGAAACAACTCGTACACTTGAGTCTCAGCTTATGATGAGACACCACAAGGGCTTCCTGGGCTAATGCCTCAGGAGACCCTATAAACGATAAGGAGGAAGATATATGAACCTTATTTTCTTAGGCGCTCCCGGCGCAGGAAAGGGTACTCAGGCTGAGGTCGTTTCCGATACTCTGAGCATCCCCCAGATCTCTACAGGAAATATTCTCCGTGAGGCTGCTAAGAACGGCACTGAGTACGGCGTTAAGGCTAAGGCTGCTATGGACGCAGGCGAGCTGGTTTCCGATGAGATCGTTATCGGTATCCTCAAGGAGAGGATCGCTGAGGACGACTGCAAGAAGGGATTTATCCTGGATGGTTTCCCCAGAACAGTTGCTCAGGCTGAGGCTCTGGACGCTATGAACGTTCAGATCGACAAGGTAATCGAGATCTCCGTTGCTGATGAAAAGATCAAGCAGAGACTCGGCGGCAGACGTGTTTGCCAGGGCTGCGGCGCTTCTTACCACGTTGAGTATAAGCCCAGCAAGGTCGAGGGCATCTGCGACAAGTGCGGCGACAAGACTATCATCCGTAAGGACGATCAGCCCGAAGTCGTTCTCGACAGACTTAAGACCTACCACGAAAAGACTGCTCCCCTCAAGGACTACTACGCAGCACAGGGCAAGCTTGTGACTGTTGAGGGTCAGGAGGAAGTAGCTGATACAACTAAGCTCACACTGGCTGCTGTAGGAGTTCAGTAAATGAGCATAACTATCAAATCAAAATCCGAACTTGCCATAATGCGTGAAGCAGGAAGAATCACCTGCGGCGCAATATGGTACGCCGGAGAAAGATTAAAGCCCGGTATGACTACCAAAGAGGTCGATGACCTTATCGGAAAGTTCTACCGTGAGCATGGATGCAAATCTGCATTCAAGGGTCTTTACGGTTTTCCAGGAAATGCCTGCATCTCAGTCAATGAGGAGGTTATCCACGGAATACCCAAGGCCTCCCGCAGATTAAAGGAAGGCGATATCGTAAGCATTGATACCGGTGCAGCTTACAAGGGCTTCAACGGTGATAGCTGCTGGACCTTCCCTGTGGGTAAGATCTCTGATGAAGCCAAGGCATTGCTTGAGGTCACTGAAGCTTCCCTCTGGGAAGGCATAAAGATGGCTCAGGCAGGCAACCGTGTCGGTGACATCTCTCATGCTGTGGAAGAGTATTGCGCTTCCCGAGGCTACGGAATCGTAAGAAATTACTGCGGCCACGGAATCGGCAGAGAAGTCCACGAATCACCTGAAGTGCCGAACTGGGGACGTGCAGGACATGGACCCAGGCTTGTTTCAGGTATGACTATCTGCATCGAGCCTATGATAAACGTCAAGGGCGACGATGTCAGGTCTTTGAAGGACGGCTGGACCGTGGTTACCAAGTCTGGTTCACTTTCAGCTCACTTCGAGCACGCTATCGCAATAACTCCTGACGGTCCCGTCGTACTGACCCAGCCCTGACGGAGGGATATCGTGAAGCTGCAAATCGGCTCAGTTGTAAGAGCAAACGCCGGAAGGGACAAGGAGAAATTCTTCGTTGTGACCGGCTGCGATGACGGGTACTACCTTATAGCCGACGGCAAGGAGCGAAAGCTTTCACACCCGAAGCGAAAGAATCCCCGGCATATCTCTGCAACGGGCAGCATGATAGATATTAATGATATAACTGATAAAAAGCTCAGAATGCTCCTTCGGGACTACGGCTGCTCTGAGTAAGGGAGGTTATGGTATGTCTAAGGAAGATGTAATCGAGGTCGAAGGCGTTGTAACAGACGCTCTGCCTAATGCAATGTTCAAGGTACAGCTGGAAAACGGTCACGAAGTCCTCGCACACGTTTCCGGCAAGCTCAGAATGAACTATATCAGAATCGTTCCAGGTGACAAGGTCAAGCTTGAAATGTCCCCCTATGATCTTTCAAAGGGCAGGATCACCTGGCGTGTCAAGTAAAAAACGGACTTTCGTCCCCATCCGCTGACAAGGAGGTATTTTCAATGAAAGTCAGACCTTCAGTAAAACCCATGTGCGAAAAGTGCAAGGTTATCAAACGTAAAGGCAGAATCATGGTTATCTGCGAAAATCCTAAGCATAAGCAGCGTCAGGGCTAAGCCTTAGCGCTAACTACATGGAGGTGTAATTTCAATATGGCAAGAATTGCTGGTGTTGACCTTCCCAAGAATAAGAGAATCGAGATCGGTCTTACTTATATCTACGGAATCGGTCGTCAGACTGCTGCTGATATCCTCGCTGGTACAGGTGTTAACCCTGACACAAGAGTTAAGGACCTGGCTGAGGAGGACGTAGCTAAGCTGCGTGACTATATAGATGCTAACTTAACTGTTGAGGGTGATCTCCGCCGTGAGGTAGCTCTTAACATCAAGAGACTTGTTGAGATCGGCTGCTACAGAGGCGTTCGTCACAGAAAGGGTCTGCCCGTAAGAGGTCAGAGAACTAAGACAAACGCAAGAACCCGCAAGGGCCCTGTAAAGACCATCGCTAACAAGAAGAAGTAAGGAGGGCATGAGCTTTGGCACAGCAGAAAGGTAAAAAAGTCTCCGCTGTCAAGAGACGCAGAGATCGTAAGAATATCGAGAGCGGCGCTGTTCATATCCAGTCCACTTTCAATAACACAATCGTAACTATCACCGATACAGCAGGCAACGCTATCTCATGGGCAAGCGCTGGCGAGCTGGGATTCAGAGGCTCTAAGAAGTCTACTCCCTTCGCTGCACAGACTGCTGCTGAGACAGCTGCAAAGGCTGCTATGGAGCATGGCCTGAAGTATGTAGAGGTTTACGTAAAGGGACCCGGAGCTGGTCGTGAGGCTGCTATCAGAGCACTCCAGACCGTTGGCCTTGAGGTAAGAATGATCAAGGACGTTACTCCTATCCCCCACAATGGTTGCCGTCCGCCTAAGAGACGTCGTGTCTGATCTAACAGGAGGTGTATTAGAATGGCAGTACAGAAGGAACCAATTCTTAAGAGATGCAGATACCTGGGTATCAGCCCTGCTGTAATGGGCTATAACGCTACCTTCTCCGGTGAGCAGATGGAGGCTATCAAGAAGGACGCTCAGGAAAAGAATATCGACAGAAGAAAGACTCAGGCTACTTCCAGAGTCGAGTACAGAGACCCCTCTGAGGGCAAGAGAAAGAAGCTTTCCGAATACGGCGAGCAGCTGAAGGAAAAGCAGAAGCTCAAGTTCATCTACGGTATGCTGGAGAAGCAGTTCAACCACTACTTCGAGATCGCTTCCAAGATGGAAGGTAAGACCGGTGACAACCTCATCACTTGCCTGGAGTCCAGACTGGACAGCGTTGTATACAGAATGGGTCTGGCTCTCACAAGACGTGAGGCAAGACAGCTGGTAGTACACAGCCACTTCACAGTAAACGGCAAGAAGGTAAATATCCCTTCCTACAGAGTTAAGGTCGGCGACGTTATCGCTCTGAAGGAGAAGGATAGAACCTCCGAAAAGTTCAAGACAACAGTAGAGGAGACTAAGGACAGACTCGTTCCCGCTTGGCTCGATGCTAAGAAGGACGACTTCTCCGCTACAGTTAACCGTCTTCCCTCAGCTGAGGATATTGACTACGAGGTAGCTACTCACCTCATCGTCGAGCTGTACTCCAAGTAATCCTGAAAACGGGCTACCGGAGACATCAGCAACTGAAAATTACAGTTTATGTGAAACAGGAGGGTTTTTATGCTGGAAAAGATCAATAAGCCTGATATCGACATTGTCGAGCTTAAAAGTGACGGCAAATACGGCAAATTCGTTTTAGCACCGCTGGAGCGTGGTTACGGTATTACACTTGGAAACAGCCTCAGACGTGTGCTGCTCTCCTCACTTCCGGGTGTGGCTGTAACCTCTGTAAAGCTTACCGGCAAGGATAGCACAGTTCATCACGAGCTGTCAACTATCCCCGGTGTCAAGGAGGACGTAACCGAGATCATCCTCGCTATCAAGGGTCTTACCGCAAAGCTTTACGGCGACGGTCCTAAGACCGTGTATATCGACGCTGAGGGTGAGTGCGAGGTTACCGCAGGCGACATCAAGACTGACTCTGAGGTGAATATCCTCGACCCTGGTATGCATATCGCTACTCTGGGTAAGGACGCTAAGCTCTATATGGAGATCACCATCGACAGAGGCAGAGGCTATGTTTCTGCTGAGCGTAATAAGAAGCAGATCAATATGCCTGTGGACGTTATCGCCGTTGACAGCATCTATACACCTGTTCTCAAGGTAAATTACACTGTTGAAGATACCCGTCTGGGTCAGGTAACTGACTACGACAAGCTGACTATGGAGGTATGGACCGACGGTACTATCTCCGCTAAGGAAGCTCTCTCCCAGGCTGCAAACCTGCTTGGCGAGCATCTGAAGCTGTTCATCGACCTCTCTGAGGAAGGCGGACTGACTGAAGTGCTGGTTGAGAAGGACGAGAAGGGCAAGGAGAAGATCCTGGAAATGACTATCGAGGATCTGGATCTGTCTGTACGTTCTTTCAACTGCCTCAAGCGTGCAGGTATCAATACAGTAGATGACCTTATCAACAAGTCCGAAGAGGAAATGATGAAGGTCAGAAACCTTGGTAAGAAGTCCTTCGACGAGGTTAAGGAGAAGCTCCAGTCACTGGGCTTCGACCTCTCATCTGAAGAAGATTAATCCATCGGCAGCGCTGCCGCTGCTGTTAAATAAATTTCCACTTATTTAAGAAAAGGAGTGAAAAACATGCCGGGTACAAGAAAGCTGGGCAGAACATCTGACCACAGAAAAGCAATGCTCAGAGGCATGGTAACTTTCCTTCTCGAGAACGGTCAGATCGAAACAACCGTTACAAGAGCAAAGGAAGTTCGTGCTGTTGCAGAGAAGATGATTACTATCGGTAAGAACAACGATCTGCACTCCAAGCGTCAGGTTTTAGCATACATCACAAAGGAAGACGTTGTCAGCAAGCTGTTCAACGAGATCTCTCCCAAGTACGCTGAGAAGAACGGCGGTTACACACAGATCATCAAGATCGGTCCCCGTCGTGGCGATGCAGCAGAGATGGCTATCATCAAGCTGGTTGACTAATTTGCTTGCATAGTTGTTTTTAACACTCAAAGCCGTTTGCCCGGACAAGGGCAAGCGGCTTTTTTATTAGGGTGCGTTGACACTAA
The DNA here is from genome assembly GCA_017934425.1 of Ruminococcus sp. Lineage (GTDB taxonomy): Bacteria > Bacillota > Clostridia > Oscillospirales > Ruminococcaceae > Ruminococcus. The sequence goes on along the minus strand of JAGBJO010000015.1, from coordinate 12,443 downwards.
GCCTAAAAAGCATCTTTTTGGCAGAATTTTACGCATACTGCGTCGAGAAAACTTGCTGGGCGACAGCCCACCTGCGTTTCCTCTCCTTGTCTGCGCAGAAATTCTGCTCAAAAATCTGCACATTATTTTAGTGTCAACACACCCTACATATACCATAGCCTTTTGTGTGAACGGATAGTTAATATTCTTTAAATAAGTGATTGACTTTTTTGCCGTAATCGGTTATAATAGAGTTAGTACCTATTACATTTGGAAAGAAGGTTTTTATATGGCTAATGAGAAAAGTCTGAAAGTCCTCCTGGTCGATGATGATAAACAGATCTGCGACTGGCTGAAAATGTATCTCGAAAACGAAGGCTACAGCGTTATCCTCTCACATGACGGAGAAGAAGCTGTCGTTAAGTTCAATGCACTCAAGCCGGATCTGGTTCTGCTTGATATAATGCTCCCCGGTATTGATGGCTGGCAGGTTTGCCGTGAGATCAGAAAGAAGTCAAAAGTGCCGATAATCATGATCTCCGCTAAGGGCGAGACTATCGATAAGGTTATCGGTCTTGAACTGGGCGCTGATAACTATCTGGTCAAGCCTTTTGAGGCTAAGGAAGTTATCGCCCATATCAATGCCCTTCTGCGTAGAGTCGGTACAGCTAATGCTGAACCAGAAGCTAAGGAAGTAAGATTCGATAAACTGGTAGTCAATATGGACAGCTACGAGCTGCGTGTTGCCGGAAAGACTATCGATACTCCTCCTAAGGAGCTTGAACTGCTCTTCTACTTAGCATCAAATCCAAACAGAGTATATACCCGTGACCAGCTCCTCGATGAGGTTTGGGGCTTCGAGTATTACGGCGATTCCCGTACTATCGACGTTCATATCAAGCGTCTGCGTGAGAAGCTTGAGGGCGTTTCGGATAAATGGGCTCTGAAGACTGTCTGGGGCGTTGGATATAAGTTCGAGACAGAGGAAGAGGAGTAAGAACTTGTTCTAAGACTACCGATAGGTAAAATTCGGCTGTCGGGCTTGCGCTCAGCAGCCGTTTTTCATATACTTTCAGCGCTAAACTGGCGCTGGATATGGGGTGAAATACTTTGAAAAACAAGAAAAGTTCCTTCCGCAGAGTTTTCAGGTCGGGGCTGCTTATCATGACCGCTTCGATAATCGCTATCGGCGTGGCTATGATTACTTTCTGCTCAGTACTTTACAAGCAAGCCAAGCTTGATGAACTGGAAAACTGGGGCGACCTCTTTGTTTCGTCCGTGAACAGGGAAATGGAACAGACCAATGATGATGTCATTACCGCTGCGGAACGTGTAAAGCGCTCTTTTAACGCTAAAATCGGCACTCGCATCGTTATATATGACAGCAGCGGAAAATGTTTACTTGGAGATACCAATGATTCTGAGGAAAAACCACTCAGCAGCAGCTTGATGTCAAGGCTTTCAGAAGCTGTTATGACCGACGGCTACTTCATCAACCTGGAGACCGACGGTTTCGCTGCCAGTGAACCGCAGATGATCTACGGCTGCCTTATTAAGAATTCCAGCGATGCAAACAGCGTATACGCTGTTCTTTACGGCGACACCGCCGGGATCAACCAGTTTACTATATACCTCATTGCTGTCTATCTGGCTGCAAGCATCATTCTCATTGGCGCTTACTACTTCGCTATGAATAGTATGACCATGCGTGGCGTTCGCAGCGAGAACGAAATGATGCGTATTTCCAGCCAGTTCGCTAAGGGCGACTTCTCAGAGCAGATCCCAACTGATCTGGGCGGAAATATGGGCGAGATAGCCGCCTGTGTGAACGCTATCGCTGCTAACGTGGAGAAAAGCGAGGAGACAAGCAAGACCTTCATCGCCAACGTTTCCCACGAACTGCGTACTCCTATTACCACAATTGGCGGCTTTGTAAACGGTATCCTGGACGGCACTATCAAAAAGTCACGTCAGCAGGAGTACCTTATCATCGTTTCAAACGAGATCAAGCGCCTGAGGATACTCATATCCTCAATGCTGAATATGACCCGGTTCGAGTCAGGCACTATGAAGCCCAATTTCAAGGAAACTAACCTGACTGACCTGGTGATACAGGTGGTTCTCATGTTCGAGAAGCGAATCGAAGAAAAGCACCTGAACGTGGAGGAACTGGACAGCAACAGGCTTATGGCTATTGTTGACGCTGACCTAATGCAGCAGGTAATTTACAACCTGGTGGAGAACGCTGTCAAGTTTGTAAACGATGGCGGCACACTCTCTTTCCGGTTTGAGAAGAAGGACGATATCTGCATCGTGGGTATCAAAAATACCGGCGAGGGTCTGAAAAATGACGAGATACAGCAGGTTTTCGACCGCTTCTATAAGACCGATTCCTCCCGTGGAAAGGATACAACCGGTCTGGGATTGGGACTTTCCATTTCCAGAAAGATAGTTCACCTGCACAATGGTCATATCGTTGTAAAGAGCGTTTACGGCGAGTACACTGAGTTCCAGATACAGATACCTGAGAACCCGGAAACCGCCGATCTACAGGATTCACCTAAAGTCTGACACTGAAAGGAGCTGCTATGGATCAGCGTGAAGATTTTCTGCCAGAGCAGGCAGATGAAGGTATGCATAGTGAGGAAAGCACGGAGATCTTGGAAAATCCGGAGGTGGCGGATGAAGAACCCGTAACTGAGGATATTCCGGAAGCCGAAGAAGTTCCTGCCAAACTTGAATCCGAGGAAGTTCCCGAAGCGGAAGAAGTTCCCGAAGCGGAGGAGTTTCCCTATGAAACTGCATCGGAGGAAATCCCCGAAGCTGAGGAGTTTCCCTATGAAACTGTAGCGGAGGAAATCCCCGAAGCTGAGGAGTTCTCCGGTGAAACTGTAGCGGAGGAAATCCCCGAAGCTGAGGAGTTCCCCGGTGAAACTGTAGTGGAGGAAATCCCCGAAGCTGAGGAATTCCCCAGTGAAACTGTAGCCGAGGAAGTTCCTGAAAGGGAGATAATGAGCGACCTGGAAGCTGTGGACAGCATTTCTGAGGATTCCGCTGAGATATTCGCTGACGTGGTCTACGGCGAATCACAGCCGAATGTGCAGCCTATGTTCAACCCGTTCGTGGGGACTGGCTACATTTCCCAGGACGAGATGATACGCCAGCAACAGCTTGAAGCTGACCGCAGACGCAAGCGTGAAAACCGGATACTTGCCGTTTTCGCCGCTATGCTGATAACTATGCTGGGCGTTTCAACTTTTGGTATCGCCTCTGACCTGCGTAGAAGCCGCCGAGAACTTACAGGCATGGACGGCGTTGCGCCGGTGGTACTCTACAAAAATACCAAACCAGAAGGCGCTAACGAGCTTTCAAATTTCCAGGACGAAAACGGCAGATATACCACCGAGGGCGCTGCGGCGGCGGTAAGGGAGTCTATCGTGGAGATATACACCTACTCCGACTCAATGCGTAAAGACCTGGTAGGTACTGGTTCTGGCGTTGTTATAACAGAGGACGGATACATAGTTACAAATGCCCATGTATTGCAGGCTGACGGCTATCACAGCGTCCACACCACCGACAACCGTGTGTTCAGCGCAAAGGTCATCGGCAGAGATGCTAAGACTGATATCGCAGTTATCAAGGTCAGTGGTGTGAAGCTGACTCCGGCTGTTCTGGGCGACTCAGACGAGGTACTTGTGGGCGAACAGGTCATTGCCGTGGGAAATCCGGCTGGACTGTCAAGCACTGTTACCGACGGCATCGTTTCCGCCGTGAACCGTAAGATAAGAGGCGACTCCACAGGCTTTGAGATGAACTGCATACAGACAAATGCTGACATCAGCCCCGGAAACTCCGGCGGCGCTCTGGTGAATATGTACGGTCAGGTAATCGGTATCACTTCATCAAAGTACGTCAGCAGCAGCTATGAGGGTCTGGGCTTCGCTATTACTATAAACGATGCTGGTCCTATCATCGAGGAACTTATCAAAAAGGGCTATATTTCGGGAAGATTCCGTATCGGTATAACCATGATAGATATGTCCTCAGACAGCAAAAAAGACCTTATTGAGGAAGACTTAGGCTTTGATCTGCCGGAGGACTTCGAGGGTATCTACATCACCGATATCGACAAGGACTTCGATATTGCCAACACTGAACTGAAACCCGGCGACTTCATCACCAAGATAGACGACGATGCAGTTCACACCTACGACGACCTGCAATCGGTTATCCGCTCACGTTACGCCCCCGGCGACACTGTGACCGCTACCTGCGCCCATGTTGACGAGGACGGAAAAGTAACCTACTACACAATAAAGTTCGTCATAAAAGAGGATACTTCGGGCGATTTTTGATGCTCAGACTATTGCAATTTGTTTGCACCTATGTTATAATAGTATGGTAATTCACCGCTTAGCGGCAAGAAGGAGAGATATATATGAAAAAGAAACTGTTTGGCTCTGCGGCTGCGGCTTTTGTGACTTCTGCATCGGCTATGATGTCAGCTGTCAGCGCATTTGCTGACGATGCATCAGGTACGGCAACTGCTTCAACTGCTGGTCCCTCATTCATGACTATGGTGATCTCACTGCTGTTCATGTTCGCAATCCTTTATTTCATGGCTATAAAGCCCCAGAAAAAGAGAGAGCAGGAGCAGAAGGAAATGCAGGAAAGTCTCCAGGTAGGCGATGAGATCGTTACAAGCGGCGGTATCGTTGGTATCGTTGTACGCACTGGCGATGATACTATCGTTATCGAAACTGGCGGCGAGAGACACAAGCTCAGGATCAAAAAGTGGGCTATCGCTGAAAACGTTACTGCTAACGAGAGAAAGGCTGCTGCTGATGCTGCAAACAAGAAGTCTGCTTCAAGCCTTCTGTCTACTGCACAGGTAGTTGATGATTCTGCCGACAGCAAGAAGTCAAAGAAAAAGAAGTCCGACGAGGAATAATAAATAAAGCCCCTGCATAGTATGTAAAAAAACTATGTGGGGGCTTTTTATGCTTTGGGATATATGGTGCGAAAAGCGCTGGGGATTGCTGATATCAGCAGTTTCAGGCGCAATATGTACTGCCGCAGCCGTCCTGCTTTTCTCGGCGGTAAGCTGCTTCCTGCTGGATAGTATGGTGTTTCTGCGGATAATGTCGCTTGTGTCACTGGTTGCCGGCGGACTGGTGGGCGGCTATAGCTGTGGTAAACTCCGCCGCCGCCGTGGACTTGCCGAGGGTTCAGTCGTCGGGGGAATGATGTACATAATGCTGCTGGCAGTTTCCTTGTGCATAAGCGGACATATCCCTGGGATCATGAAGCTTGTGATACTGGCGCTGTCAGGCGGCGCAGGGGGAGTAAGCGGAGTGAACAGCAAGCGCCTTAGCCACGTATACTGTTCCGGACAGCGGAAAGCCGCTGGTCAGTCCAGGGAAAATCCTGCATATAAAAGGCAGCACCGCCGGAATCATTGATAAGGTCAACGGCTTCAAGGGTGAAGTTGTAGGCGAAGTACATAGTACGGCTGTTGCTGCCCTCAAGTTTCTTCTGAACCTTTATGATATCCCGGCTCATGACCGCATTGCTGTCTATATGGAAACTGACGATATTGCAGACAGTTCCGAAAAAGCTGCGGTCAACCATATCAACAAGGCGCTTGTCGATGTATTTGCACAGGGTAGTATAGTCAATGAGTATGTCACGCTTTACAAATGGCTTTTTCAATCAGTAATTCTCCTTGCGTACCTCAAAGTAACTCTGGGGGTGGAAGCATACAGGGCAGACTTCCGGAGCCTGCGTACCGACTACAATATGTCCGCAGTTGCGGCACTCCCAGATAGTTACGCCGCTTTTGCGGAATACTTCCATTGCTTCCACGTTCTTCAGAAGCGCACGGTAGCGTTCCTCATGGTGCTTCTCAATAGCGCCCACACCTCTGAACTGGGCAGCAAGTTCCGGGAATCCCTCGGCTTCTGCGTCCTGAGCCATGCGCTCATACATATCAGTCCATTCGTGGTACTCGCCCTCAGCGGCACTGAGAAGATTCTGGGCAGTATCACCGATCCCGCCAAGTGCCTTGAACCATAGTTTAGCGTGTTCCTTTTCGTTCTCGGCAGTCTGGAGGAATATAGCCGCTATCTGCTCATAGCCGTTTTTTTTTGCGACGGAAGCAAAGTAGGTGTACTTATTACGTGCCTGAGACTCGCCTGCGAAGGCTTCCAGGAGGTTCTGCTCGGTCTTAGTTCCGGCGTACTTGCTCTTTCCGGCGGCAGGTGCAGGAGTGCCTGAGATAAGCTCGAACTGGTCAGCGCCGACTCCGCACAGGGGACACTCGAAGTCCTCCGGCAAATCGCCCTCATGCTCATATCCGCATACGGTGCATCTCCAGATAGTCTTGCCTGAATCGGAAGTGCCCACGGGTATCATAGCTTCTGCGGTCTTTACAACCTTCTCGAAGTCAGTAGCCGGGTGCTTGCAGAGGGGACAGATGAAGTCCTCCGGAAGTTCCTCGCCAACGTACTCATAGCCGCATACCGTGCATCTCCAGACGGTCTGACCGTCGCTGGCAGTGCCGATGGCTTCGGGCTTGGGCTTGATACTATTCTGGTAGTACTCATAAGTAGCGCTCTTAGCGTCGCTGAGTACTTCCATATCAGTCACGTCAGCGATGAACAGGGTATGAGTTCCAAGGTCAACACTCTGACAGACAGTTGCCGAAATATAGGCGTTTGTGCCTTTGGTAACGATGAGAGTACCGTTCTCGGAGCGCTTTGTGTCGGTAAATCCGGCGAACTTGTCAGTATCTCTGCCAGACTGGAAACCAAATCTCTTGAACAGTTCAAAGTCAGCGTCCTGACTTATGACAGAGGCGGTGAATTTGCCTGTCTCAGCGATCATATCGTGGGTGTAGTTCTGCTTTACAACCGTCAGGCTCACACGGTTAGGCTGAGAAGTAACCTGTGCGAGGGTATTTGTGATGCAGCCGTTGTCCTTGCCGTCACGGTTGGCAGTAACGACGAAAAGACCGTAGCTTAATTTGTACATAGCTTTTTTGTCCATAAGTCAAGACCTCCTTATACTCCTCCGGGGAGCGTTTATATAGGCAACACCGCACAAAGACCGCCTGACGGCTTTGCGGCACATATGCTTGCATATTTTCCGGCATCTTGCACACAAATTTCTTGACATACGTCAGTATGCCTGCGAAATTTATGCACAATCTGCCGAAAAATCTGACTGCGCATCTGCACCACAATCTCTGTGCGGTGTTGCCTATACTCAATTTTACCAGAAGTCACGAAATATGTCAATAGCTTTTGTTGAATATTGTGTGAATTTATCCGGTAATGTCCTTGTTGAACAGCCGCATGGTATCGAATTTCAGGTGACGGTTTGCGGGTAAATCAAGGGTCGGGTCGGCGGCAAGTATCTCTCCGGCGCACTTTTGTGCCTGGTTCATAAGCTGGGTATTCAGCGCAATATCCGCAATTTTCAGTGGCGGAAGTCCATGCTGAGCGCTGCCGAAGAAGTCGCCGGGGCCACGCATTTTCAGGTCTTCCTCGGAGATGCGGAAACCGTCGTTTGTAGCTTTCATTATCTTCATTCGCTTAACGCAGTCCTCGGAAACGTTGTCGGTGATGAGTATGCAGGTACTCTCTGCCGTGCCACGTCCCACACGTCCACGAAGCTGGTGAAGCTGGGAAAGTCCGAAGCGGTCGGCGTTTTCGATGACCATTACCGCCGCATTTGGAACGTCCACGCCAACTTCCACAACAGTGGTGCAGATAAGCACCTGCACATTACCGTCGTGGAATTCCTTCATTACCTTGTCCTTTTCAGCCGGCTTCATTTTGCCGTGGAGGAGTGCGGTGGAGTAGCCTTTCAGGTCACTTTTTGCCGCCGCCTCAGCGTAGGACTTCACCGCAAACAGGTCGCTTTCGCTGTCCTCGATCATTGGGCAGACCACATACGCCTGATAGCCCATGTCCAGCTTTTCCCGGACGAAACCAAAGGCACTCTGCCGCAGTTTTCCGGTGACGGCGAAGGTCTTGATAGGCTTGCGTCCCTTGGGAAGTTCGGTGATAGCGGATATATCAAGGTCGCCGTAGATTATAAGGGCGAGTGTTCGGGGGATAGGTGTTGCGGACATAACAAGCTTGTGGGGAGTGTCGCCCTTTTCAGCCAGTGCCGCACGCTGCGCCACGCCAAAACGGTGCTGCTCGTCGGTAATGACAAGCCCAAGCGCCTTGTACTCCACGTCCTTCTGGATAATTGCGTGAGTTCCCACGATAACGTCCATATCGCCGCTTTTGATTGCCTCGTAAATGGCGGTTTTCTTCTTTCCCTTGACAGAGCCGGTCAGCAGGCAAACACGTATGCCCAGTGGTTCGAGGAAACCTGAGAGGGTCTTGAAATGCTGGGAGGCGAGTATTTCCGTGGGAGCCATAAGCGCTGCCTGAACGCCGTTTTTTGCGGTGAAATAGCAGGCTGCGGCGGCAACGGCAGTTTTACCGCTTCCCACGTCGCCTTGCAAAAGCCGGTTCATGGGGACGTTCCGGCACAGGTCGGTGATGATATCGTTTACCGCTTTGGACTGCCCGGCAGTCATTTCAAATGGCAGGGCATCAAGGTAGGGCTTCACAGAGATGCGGCTGTCAAGCTGATAGGCAGTATTCCGGCGACTTCTGGTTTTCATCAGCGACATACCAAGCTGCAATTTCAGAAGCTCATCGAAAGCCAGTCTGCGGCGGGCATTTTCGGCAGCCTGGTCGGAGGAGGGGAAGTGGATATTCTCCAGCGCCCACATCAGCGGCGGCAGGTCGTATTCCCGGCGGATATTTTCCGGCAGAGTTTCAAGGGGTTCTTTCCGGAGAATTTCAAGTGCCTGCTGCATATTCGCCCTGACCATATTCACGGAAAGCCCCTGAGTAAGCGGATAAATGGGCTGTATCAGCACACGTTCCTGAACGCCGATATAGGTGGGGGATGCGATCTCACGGCGGAGGAAGTTGCCGCTGACTTTGCCGTGCATATAGTAAGTGCCACCCTCCTTTAGCGCCTGAAAAGCATAGACGTTGTTGTATACAGTAATGAGGATATCGTCCATGCCGTCGGTCGCCACGGCTTTGCATATCACCAGACCATTGCGAATTCGCTGAGGCGGCATCTTGCTTGTAATGGTCAGCTTCAGCACGTTATATTCCCCAAGAACAGCCTGACAAATAGGCACAAATGCACGGAAGTCAAGGTAGGTGCGGGGGATATGGTATATAAGGTCATAGGGGCAGGCGATTCCCAGTTTACGGTACTTTGCGCCCCTTGCTTCGCCCACGCCCCTGAGGTATTCGATATCGCTGAAAAGAGTTGCGCTCATAGTGGTGTCCTTTCAAAAATCTTATTAATAATAGTATATTACGGAATCGGTGAACTGTCAAGATATATTTTTTTCTTTTAACTTGAAAATCCTTCGTCTTTTTCGCTCCCTAAAGTCACTATATAATTGAGGCAACACCGCACAAAGACCGCCTGACGGCTTTGCGGCACATCTGCTTGCATATTTTCCGGCATCTTGCGCACAAATTTCTTGACATACGTCAGTATGCCTGCGAAATTTATGCACAATCTGCCGTAAAATCTGACTACGCATCTGCACCACAATCTCTGTGCGGTGTTGCCTAGACATTTTCCAAACTATGCGAAAAGTGGTGGTATGTATGAAAAAGACTCTGTTGCTTTTTATGGCTATGTTCATTTCATTGACAGCCTGCTCTGAAAATACGGAAGAACCCCTTCCGCCCCCTGAACCCGTTATCCAGGAGGAAACTGAACCGGTTTTCCGCACTTTCAGGCAGTCGGACTTCCGGCAGATAACTATGGATACTTCGGTAAGTCACGAGGATATACCGGTGGAGTATAAGGTCATCGACCTGTCGGGCATCGACTTCGGCACTCGCCACAGTCCTTGTCAGGACGACCTGAGCAAATTCCCCTCTGAACCAGACGAGGAAAACGGTATCACTCAGGAGGATATTGACCATATCAACATGGTCAGGACGACCGATGCCAAGGGAAGTATGAAAGCATGGACTTATGACGGGGATTACCTTTATTTCTTCGTTGACTACGATTCCTGGAATGACGGCGGTCATGAGGCGGTACTCTACCGCTGCGACCCGGAAACTCTGGCGCTTACCGAGATAAAGGAGTACTCCGACCCGGCGGCGGGCTTGAATTACAGCGATATGGCGTTTGCAGGCGGAAAACTCTACCTTGTAGGTTGGGTGCAGGACAGCGACAGCGGCGTTCTTGACTGCATCGACCCGGAAACAGGCGAGATAAGCCGGATAAGTGACCGGTGCGACCAGATATATGATACCGACGGAACTCGCCTGCTTACCCTGACTTACGCATGGGAAAAGGACGAACTTCCGGCGCTCTGGGAACTGGACAGCGAGGGGAAAAGTCTTACCAAAATTGCCGACATTGAAGGGGTGAACCTCCCCAAGTTTTACGGCGATGGCTTTGCAAAAATGACCTACGGCAGCGACCGGCTAAGTACCGTGGAAACTCCCGATTACCGCCTTAAAACCGACCTTAAACAGGCGGAACTTGTGGAGGCAGATGAGCGGTTCGTGACCCTACTTATGCAGGATCACTACATCGGCGCAGGCAGACAGCTTTACCGCTATGACCTGGAGAAAATGGAGTGCTGCGTTATGGATATGGGCGGTGTGCGTCCGCCGTATTACGGAGCAGGGGAATATATGGTGAGTGTTGACAATGACCTGAACATTATCCTCCCGGAGCTTGCAAAGGTTTTCCTGGCTGCAAGCGAATGTAATACTGAGATGAAGCATTACCCCGGCGGACTTTGCGGAATTAATCGTTCATATCTTTATCAGGTGGATATACGAACCTACATTTTACCGGACAAGCTTTACATATTTAACTAAAGGAGGGGTACTATGAGGAAACATTTTGCTTTTGCACTGGCGGCGGCGCTTATGCTTACCGGCTGTCAGGAAACTACTACCAACGACAGCGAGAATATCACCGAAAACGATATCGGCATATCTGAACCAGTCACCGAAAAGACGATACGTCAGCTTACTGATGAGGACTTCAAGACCATCACCCTGAACATCACCTCGACTGACGACCCACCGCCCCTACAGCTTCACGAACTTGACCTGTCTACCCTGGATTTCGGTGAGCGCTTATCGCCCTGCAAAGCTGAGGGTGAGAGGGAGAAGCATTTCAATATTTACGTAACCGGTAACCCGGAGATGCAGAAGGAGATCGAGGATAATTACAACAAGCTTGCTGATACACCCTATGAGGGAAGGGTTTTCCGTGTCTTGCCAACTGAGGACAAGCTGTTTATCGGCGTGGATTATGATGATTTATGTTACGGTATGCACGACTGGTCAATATTCTCCTACGACATCGCCAGCGGTGAACTGAAAGAACTGCATGAGTTTTCAGATGCAGATACAAGCAACTACAACTATGATTCTCAGTTCATGTTATGCGCCGGCAGACTGCTTATCGGCATGAGTACATTCAAGTTGACCAAGGACGCTGCCGGCATGGAGATACACGAGAATGACGGCACGGTTATCTATGAGATCAACCAGGAAACCGGCGAACTTACGGAACTTATCAGATGCCAGGATCACCTGAACGGTTCGGAGATAGACGGCAAGATCGTTCTTGCACACGATGAGGAAATTCCCGGCACAGACCCGGAGAACCCGGAACGGGAATGGGTCTACTCCACTTTTGACCCGGATACTCTGGAAATGGAGGAGATACTTCGCACCAGCGATTATATTTTCGGCTATACCAATAACGGAATGATAACAGTCAACCATGATAACAACGATATGACCATAACAGGCGATGACTTCGCCCTGAAACTGGATAGTTTTGGAATTTATAACAATGTTGTGGGGGATAAGGTATACATTCTCAGCAATGACCAGAGTATCGCCTATACAAATTCCTACACACTTAGTATTTATGATACTAAGAAAATGGAGTGTACCGTTTCAAATATGGACGGCTACGGTCATAACTATCAGGCTGCCGGAAATGGTATCCTCAGCGCACTGGGTGGAGGCGGTGCAAACTACAAGTCTCCCGTCTTCTATATCGTGCCAGAACGTGCTACCGCTTACCGCATAGGACGATTCAATTCGCCTATAATCAATGCCAGCACACATGGGGCTGCTTTCTGGGACGAGTACGCCGAACCGGTGGAGTATTACTATGGCACTGTTTCAACCGGAGTCAGCCGTGAAAATCGTGGTATGCTTTATTGGTTCACATATTAAAGGCAACACCGCACAAAGACCGCCTGACGGCTTTGCGGCACATCTGCTTGCATATTTTCCGGCATCTTGCACACAAATTTCTTGACATACGTCAGTATGCCTGCGAAATTTATGCACAATCTGCCGAAAAATCTGACT
>JAGBJO010000014.1 GCA_017934425.1 Ruminococcus sp. | reverse complement strand
TGCCGATTTTTCCCGGCAAGTCTTTCTGTAGCCCAAGAAAGGACAAATCCTTACCAGCCTGTCGCCGGAAATTATTCCGGCGCATGGCTTTCTACGGAAACCGGTAGTTTTCCATTGTATATCAGAAAATGCTTCACAAAAAGTAAATGCTGTTGCCTTAACTGACCGTTTTTTCTCCTGGAGAAATAAAAAACTCCGCCGACCGTGAGTTGTCAGCGGAGTGTATATTGTACAGGGTACAGGTAATTAGCCAGCAGCGTTCAGCTTCTTAGCGAGCTGTGCCTTCTTTCTGGCAGCCTTGTTCTTGTGCATAAGTCCCTTAGCGCAAGCCTGGTCTACCTTCTTGATAGCAACTCTTACTGCTTCTACCTTTGTATCAGCACCAGCAGCGCAAGCAGCGTCAGCCTTCTTGATAACTGTCTTGAGTGCAGACTTTGTAGCCTTGTTAGCAGCAGCCTTAGTAGCATTTACCTTAACTCTCTTCTTAGCAGATTTAATGTTCGGCATTTCGTTACACCTCCTTAGTGTAAACGCTGAATAGATGTCAGCGATCGTGGAATAATGGAGTATATGCGGGTTCATACACTCCGGCAGCTGCAACGCACAGCTACCATACTGAGACATTATGATTATAACATTTTTATCCGGAATTTGCAATAGGCAAATACAGAGTAAGCTGTAGGAAAGTTTTCCGCATTTTAAAGCATTTTGCACAAAGGGGGACTGTTATGAATAAGAGGACTGATCTGGCGCTGGAGATGCTTCCGGAGGAGGAACTTCCGGAGGGGGTAAGAGTGGAGCGGCGTGGGAGCGTGTTTGATATTACTCACATCACCATTGACACCGACGCTTGCCTGGAGACTATCGGCAAGGGAAAAGGGCAGTACATCACCCTGGAAAGCCGGTCGCTGAGCCATTTTTCCCGTGAACACGAGGCGATGGTGGCGGAACTTGCAGCGGAACTTTCGCCCTTTCTGCCGGATGGGGACGTTCTTGTGGCAGGGCTTGGCAACAAGGACATCACCCCTGATGCGATCGGACCGAGGGTGGCGGAACGGGTGCTTGCCACACGTCACTTGAGCGCCGAACTTCCGGAGGAGGAATTTCTGGGGAGTCTGCGCCGTGTGAGCGTGTTTGCAGGTGGAGTAATGGGGCAGACTGGAATAGAGACTTCCCGGCTGCTAAAGGCAATATGCGATGAGATACACCCGGCGGCGTTGATAGCGGTAGATGCTCTTGCCTGCTGCGATATTTCACGGCTGGGGACGACTATCCAGATAACAGACACAGGCATATCTCCCGGAAGCGGCGCAGCAAACCGCCGTCAGGAGATAAGCCGGGAGGTGTTTGGCATACCGGTTATAGCCTTGGGCGTGCCGACAGTGGTGGATATGTACACCATTGCAGGCAGAGAACTGCCGGAGGATACGCCGAATATGCTGGTCACGCCGAAGGACATAGACCGGCTGACTGAGCGAGCGTCCCAGCTTATAGCTTATGGGCTGAACTCCGCTCTCCACCCAGCACTTTCCCTCTCTGATGTTATTGGACTGTTTTGAATTGTGCATTAAGCAAATGCAAACACTAAATTAAAAATATTAACCCCTTCTGGGTGTTGCAATTGGTGTGGGTTTTGTGGTATAATAATAAGGTATATAACTATCCGGCGTATTCCTGCGTCCGGAAATCCGGAAAAGTAAGGTCAGAGATGTGAAAAAAATACGAATTCTCGGCATAGATCCGGGCTATGCGATAGTCGGCTTCGGTGTGCTTGACTACGACGGCGTGAACTTCTGCCCACTCTCCTACGGCGCTATCACTACCGAAGCTGATACCCCATTCCCCCAGCGCCTCAAAATGATCCACCTGGATATGGAACAGCTTTTTACAAAATTCCAGCCAGACTGCGTGGCTATGGAAAAACTCTACTTCACAAATAACCAGAAAACCGGTATCAATGTGGCTCAGGCAAGAGGTGTTACTCTCCTTACCCCGGCTATGAGAGGTACGCCTATTTTCGAGTACACCCCCTTGCAGGTGAAGTCAGCCGTCACTGGCTACGGCAAAGCTGAGAAAATGCAGGTAATGGAAATGACCCGGCAGATACTCGGACTAAGCCGTATCCCCAAACCCGACGACGCTGCCGATGCACTGGCAGTTGCCGTCTGCCACGGTCACTGTGTGCGCTGGGAAAGTAATTAAGAAGGACGTGTGTTTATGATATACAGTCTCCACGGAAAGCTCATCGTCAAGGAAATGGGCTTTGTAGTTGTGGAATGTGCAGGTGTGGGCTATGGCTGCCGCACCTCATACAATACAGTCGCCGCACTGGGAAGTGTGGGAAGCGAAGTTACGCTCTATACTCACCTGGCTGTCAGGGAGGACGCAGTAGAACTTTTCGGCTTTGCAACAAGCCAGGAACTTAGCTGCTTCCGGCTTATCATATCCGTTTCCGGCATAGGTCCGAAAGCCGCTACTTCCATTCTCTCAGATATGACACCGGAAAAGTTCGCCTACCTTGTGGTATCCGGCGACAGCAAGGCATTTACAAAGACCAAAGGCATCGGCGCTAAGACTGCCCAGAGACTTGTCCTGGAACTGAAAGACAAGATATCCTCAGAAGCCGCCAGTGCAGGTGCAGGTTCAGCCATAGACGATATCCCGATCCCCGGAGAAGCCTCCAACGCCGCCGACGCTCTTGCGGCACTTATGGCGCTTGGCTACTCCCAGACAGAAGCCGCTCCCTACATACGCAAGCAGGATCAGTCACTCAGCACCCAGGAACTTATAGCCGGTGCGCTCAGACTGATGAACAGCGGAAAATAGGCAAGTCTTACCAACATATACTACAACTATGATGATGAAATTGGAGCATTGACAGACCTATACAGAAAGAAGGTTTCACCATGAATCTTGATGAATTGCTCAAAGCAGCAATCACCGACCCCTCAAAGCGGTCACAGTTCTTGCAGACCCTTATAAAGAGCGATGTTTACGTTATCTGTAACAAGCCCGTCCGCCAGGACAGAGGCGCTATGGACGGCGGTATCCAGATCGAACTCATCACCATACAAGACCCTGACGGCGTGGTATTTATCCCGTTTTTCACCAGCTACAGGGCGCTCCAGCAGTTTGCAAAAAGGTATGTGGAAAGCTACAAGATCAACTGCCTGCGCCTTTTCGACCTGATACAGTCAGCAAATGCCGTCCTCAATCCTAATTCCTACGGCAAGGAATTTTCCTCTCAGGAGATAAAGAGTATCCTCATGATAGCCAGAAACCTGAAAATAAAGGCTATATCTTTTAACGAGGAGGAGACTATCACCTACCGTCGCTGCGAGCGTTCTATGACACATATCACCCGCCCGGCTTCAAAATTCCTGGCAAAGCAGGAAAACGTTGACAGGGCGTTCATTCTGGAAATGATAAAGGGCTGCGAAAAACCACAGCTTCTCATGGTAATTGATATGATAGGAAGTACAAGAAAGCTTTTCGTTCCGCTGTCGAAGTATATCGGCAAGTCCTCAAAGCACTACGAGGAACTATGCTTCATCAGCTACGAACAGGAACTCGGTAAAAAGGCAGTCAAGGACATAGACCCGTTCTATGTTCGGAAAAAACGCTATTTTGAGAAATAATCTATAAAGGAGACGCAGATCATATGATCGAAACAGAAGAATTTGAGTTTTCCCCCAGAGTGCTTTCTCCGGAGGAAACTATGGACGACGGCGATATTGAACTTACTCTGCGTCCCCAGACACTTCATGATTATGTGGGTCAGGAGAAAGTCAAGGAGAATCTGGCTATCTACATAGAAGCCGCAAAGCGCCGTGGCGAACCCCTCGACCATGTACTCCTCTATGGTCCTCCCGGACTGGGAAAGACCACTCTCTCCGGCATTATCGCCCATGAACTTGGCGTAAACCTGCGTGTCACCACCGGACCGGCTATCGAGAAGCCCGGTGACCTTGTGGCGCTGCTGACCAGTCTCTCGGACAATGACGTGCTGTTCATCGACGAGATACACCGGCTTTCCCGTGCGGTGGAGGAGATACTCTACCCGGCGTTGGAGGACAGAGTAATTGATATAATTATCGGAAAAGGCCCGTCAGCCCGTTCCATACGCATGGACCTGAAGCCCTTCACCCTTATCGGTGCTACTACCCGTGCCGGACAGCTTTCAAGCCCTCTGCGTGACAGATTCGGCGTAATACAGCGCCTTGAACTGTACACAAAGGAACAGCTTTGCGATATTATCCGCCGAAGCGCCATGATACTCGGCATACCCTGCGAGACTGACGGCGCTATGGAGATAGCCGGACGTGCAAGAGGTACGCCCCGTATCGCAAACCGCCTGTTGAAGCGTGTCCGTGACTTTGCCGACGTTATGGGCAATGGTCAGATAACTCAGCAGATAGCGTCAATAGCCCTCAGCCGCCTTGAAATTGACGAACTGGGACTTGACAGCCTTGACAGGCGTATGCTCACCATGATAATCAAGGGCTACGCAGGCGGTCCGGTGGGACTTGACACCCTTGCGGCGGCTATCGGTGAGGAGTCGGTGACGCTGGAGGACGTTTGCGAGCCGTTCCTTATGCAGCTTGGATTCCTGGGGCGCACTCCCCGTGGACGAGTGGCAACAGCCCTTGCCTATGAGCATCTTGGCTTCAAAGCACCGGAAAACAGCGGCGGAAATGACGGACAGCTTACGTTTTAACTATGCTTAAAAGATATAACTATCGTGAGAACTGCCGCTGTGCAGTTCGCCTGCCGGAAAAGGGAATGATAAACGGTCAGGGGCGTGGGGACGTTTCCCGGCTGAGATACGGCATCTGCCATATGTCATTCAATGGCTGTGAGGTGATATCGGTGTACAATACATTGCAGTACAAGGGGAAACCGAAGCCATTGCCGGAAGTGGCGGCGTTCATGGAGCGCTACCGGCTTCTCATGGGGTTTTTCGGGTGTAATGTGTACTGCGTGGGCAGAGCTTTGCGGCATTTCGGGGTAGAGAGCCGGTTCACCAGGGACGTAAGCGGGGCGGAAGCGTTCATAGTGTCCTACTGGACAGGCAGACCGTTCTTATCCATGATACACACGGTCTTCTGCCGGAAAACGGCAAGAGGGATAGCGGTGTACAACCGGTATAACAACAGCGAGACAGTCCAGCATTTGCCGGACATAGCCACACTTATCGGCAAGCGCAAGCCCATATCGGCATTCTGTATTAATGCGTAATGAATGTGTTCGCTTACGCTTACGATTTTAAATTTGCTTGTACCCAGAATCTTTAAAATACATCGCCGTCAGGCGATACCATTAATTACGCATTACGCATTACGAATTACGCATTAAAAACGAAAGGGAGGTGCTGAATTGGGCGGAATATTCGGAAAAGACGGTATAAAGGCGGTTGCCATTACGGAGCTTACCTGCGAGGTGGCTTTGCAGGTGGGACGTGCCGTCGCCGCTTTCTTTGCCGGAAACGGCGGTAAAATACTGGTTGGACGTGACACCCGCAGTTCTTCCACCGTCCTGGAAGCGGCGGTCTGCGCCGGTATAACCTCGATGGGCGCTGATGCCCAGCTGATCGGCGCTGTGCCAACTCCTGCCCTCACCGGGCTTATCCCCCGCCACGGCGCTGTCTGCGGTATCATGATAGCCGCCTCCGCCTCCGCTGCGGAAGTGAACGGTATCCGGGTCTACGGCAGCGACGGCAGACGCATCACCGACGAGGAGGAAGACCACATCGAGCAGATCATGCCCGGCGCTGTGCCATCTGTCCGGCGAAAATACGGCAGCATCTTCCGCTACGACTGCGCCTGCGAGGACTACATAAACCGCATGATCTCCAGCACGTCCCTTGACCTGTCGGGTATGCGTATCGCCGTGGATATGGCTAACGGCGCTGCTGCCCTGACTGCCCTGCGGATATTCCGGAAATTCGGTGCAGAACTGGTAGTCACCGGAAGTGGTCAGGACGGCGCTGTGAACGCAAGCGGCTGCACCCACATGGAGCAGATGTGCAGCTTCGTCACGGAAAATGGCTGCGCCTGTGGTATCTCCTTTGACGGCGGAGGTGAGCGGTGCGTGGCTGTGGACGAGTGCGGAAATATCGTTGACGGCGATGTTATCACCGGACTTTGCGCCCGTGATATGCTGGAAAAGGGACTTCTCCGGAATGAGACTATCGTGGTCACACAGGCGAATAACCTGGGTCTGCGGCGGTTTGCGGCGGATAACGGCATCGGTCTTTCACAGGCATCAATGGGCGAGCGCAGCATGATAAGACGCATGACCGAGGAGGGTCTGAGTCTTGGCGGTGCGCCGTCGGGAATGTTACTATTCCCTGATATTTCGCCCTCTGCGGACGGTCAGCTTACTGCCCTGAAACTGCTGGAGGCTCTGGCAGATTCCGGGCGCACGCTCAGCGACCTTGCTTCGGACGTTCAGAAAGTTCCCAGAGTGGTGGTGAACGTACTCGTAGGAAGCCACAACCGTGAGGTCTGGAAGAATGACCGGGCTATTACGGGAGTTATCCAGGAATTCGAGGAAATACTCGGCATCGACGGCAGAGTAATCGTCCGTGAATTTGGCAAGGATACCGTTATAAGGATAATTGTGGAAGGCGACGACTACAATACCATAACCCAGATGGCGGATAAAATAGCCGAGACTATCCGGGAACAGCTTGGGCTTGAAGTCCCGGAAGAAAACTAATTTTAAGGAGCAATGATTTGAGAACAGCAGTTAACTGGAAGGATTATTCCATTATAGATACATCAGACGGCGAAAAGCTGGAAAAATGGGGAAATATCACCCTTGTGCGCCCCGACCCCCAGATAATCTGGAAAACTGACAAGACCTCACCTCTCTGGAACGGGGCTGACGGTCATTACCACCGCTCGAACCAGGGCGGCGGACAGTGGCAGTTCCGCAGAAAGCTGCCGGGTTCGTGGCAGATAAGCTATGGCGCACTTACTTTCAATATCCGTCCCACCGGATTCAAGCACACCGGACTTTTCCCGGAACAGGCGGTAAACTGGGACTTCATGTCCGAGAAGATACGCACAGCCGGACGACCTATCAGTGTACTTAACCTGTTTGCGTACACAGGCGGCGCAACGCTTGCCTGCGCCGAGGCAGGTGCATCGGTATGCCACGTTGATGCCTCAAAGGGTATGGTTCAGTGGGCGAGGGAAAATGCCGCAGCTTCCGGACTTGCGGACAAACCGGTTCGCTGGATAGTGGACGACTGTGAGAAGTTCATCGCCCGTGAGATACGCCGTGGACACCGTTATGATGCGGTTATCATGGATCCTCCCAGCTACGGCAGAGGTCCTGGCGGAGAGGTCTGGAAGCTGGAAGACTGCGTTTACGACCTGGTGAAGCTTTGCGCCGGAGTACTTTCCGACGATCCGCTTTTCTTCCTGATAAACAGCTACACTACCGGACTTTCGCCGTCGGTAATGGGCTATATTCTTGGCAGCGTGCTGAAAGGCAAGTGTGGCGGCAGGGTAAGCTTTGACGAGATAGGACTGCCGGTGAAATCCACCGGAATGACGCTCCCATGCGGCTCAACGGCAATCTGGGAAAAGTGAACACACAATTTATAATGCATTAATTAGGAGGTTTTTATTATGGCAAAGGACGAGAGATTCATTAAAACTTATTCACAGGGCAAAATGACAGTAAGCGAGATATGGGTAGACTGCATCACCGGCGTGAACTACCTGTTCCACGAGGACGGCTATGCAGGCGGACTGACACCGCTTCTGAATAAGGACGGCAAGCCGATCGTGTCCTCTGCCGAGGAGATAAAGTGGCTCAAAGAGAACTAATTCATATAATGCGTAATTTGCAATGCGTAATTCGTAATGCGTAATTGTCGGATATTGCGGGACTTTCTGCTGCGGTAAGTATTGCAAATCCCGAACATTTCAAATGCAGTATGAATTAAAAGAAGGAAGAAGAATGGACAACATCATCGAAATAAATGACCTGCATTTCAGCTACCGGGACGAAAATGGAAACCCCGGCGCTGAAGTGCTGAAAGGGGTAAGCCTTACCGTGCGCCGGGGCGAGTTTCTTGCGGTTCTCGGTCACAACGGCTCAGGTAAGTCTACCCTTGCCAAGCATCTGAACGCTATACTTACCCCCACCAGCGGAAAAGTCATCGTTGACGGTATCGACACTTCCGACGAGTCAAAACTTTTCGACCTGCGCCAGAGGGCGGGTATGGTGTTCCAGAACCCCGATAACCAGATAGTTTCCTCCATTGTGGAGGAGGACGTTGCCTTCGCTCTCGAAAACCTTGGCGTTCCCTATGAGGAAATGCGCCGGCGTGTGGACGAGTCGCTGAAGGCTGTAAATATGTATGATTACCGTCTGCACTCCCCCAGCCAGCTTTCCGGCGGTCAGAAACAGCGTATCGCTATTGCCGGCATCATCGCCATGCAGCCGGACTGCATCATTCTCGATGAGCCTACCGCCATGCTCGACCCCCAGGGACGGCGTGAGGTAATGGCAACTATCCACCGCATGAACCGTGAAAAGGGCATAACTATCGTCCTTATCACTCATTATATGGACGAAGCCGCACAGTGCGACAGAGTCGTAGTAATGGACAAGGGAAGCGTCGTTCTGGACGATACCCCGGCTAAGGTGTTCTCACAGGTGGAAAAGGTAAAGGCGATAGGTCTGGACGTTCCACAGGCGGCTGAACTTGCCTGGGAACTTCGCAAAGCCGGTTATGATATGCCGGAGGATATACTTACCGAGCAGGAGTGCGCTCAGGCTATCATGAAGCTGTTTGCATAGGAGGAATACTTTTGGCGATAATCGAAACTCAGGAGCTTACATACACCTACAGCCAGGGTTCGCCCTTTGAAAAGACCGCTGTTGACCATGTTAACCTGAAAATTGACGAGGGCATAATAGTGGGCGTAATGGGTCACACAGGCTCAGGCAAATCCACGCTGATACAGCATTTCAACGGGCTTTTGCAGCCTACCTCCGGAAAAGTCCTCATTGACGGGGTGGATATATGGGCTGATAAGTCGAAGATACGTGACGTAAGATTTCAGGTGGGACTTGTTTTCCAGTATCCGGAGTACCAGATATTTGAGGAGACAGTATATAAGGATATTGCCTACGGACCACGCAATATGGGGCTTGATGAAGCTGAGATAAAGCGAAGGGTAATGGAGACTGCCGCAGATTTAGGTCTTAAAGAGGAACTGCTGGAACGCTCGCCCTTTGAACTTTCCGGCGGTCAGAAGCGCCGAGTCGCCATAGCCGGGGTAATGGCTATGGAGCCGAAAGTACTTATCCTGGACGAGCCTACTGCCGGGCTTGATCCTGCCGGACGTGACAAGATAATCAGCCATATCAAGCAGTATCACCAGCGCACGAAGAATACCATACTCATCGTATCGCACAGCATGGAGGACATTGCCGGGTTTGCGGACAAGATACTTGTCATGAACAAGGCAAAGCTATTCTGCTATGACGATACGGAGAAGGTTTTCGCCAGAGCGCAGGAAATAGCGCAGATAGGGCTTGATGTCCCACAGGTGACGAAAGTATTCATGGAACTGAAAGATAAAGGGCTTGACTTTGGCAAGGAGGTCTATACAGTGGGGTATGCCCGTGACCTTCTGCTGCGTAAGCTTGCGGAAAAAGGAGGCGCAGCCGATTGCTGAAAGATATTACCATAGGTCAGTTTTTCCCTGGTGACAGTCTGGTACACCGCCTTGACCCACGTTTCAAGATAGTTATAACCATAATCTTCATCATGATGCTGTTCACCGGGAGCAATGTGATATGTCTGATAGTCGGCGGAGTGTATACCCTGCTGGCGATAACACTTTCCGGCGTGCCTTTCAAGATGTACTGGAAAAGCGTGAAGCCGCTTTTGCCGTTTCTGCTTATAACAGCTGTCCTGAACCTTTTCCTGGTGGATTCCGGAGATACGCTCCTGAAATGGAAGTTCATAAAGATAACCGAGGGCGGCATAGATATAAGCGTATTCATGATGATAAGGATAGTTCTGCTCATCATGGGCAGTTCGGTGCTTACATATACAACCTCGCCAATAACGCTGACGGACGCAGTAGAGCGGCTTCTGTCGCCGCTTAAAAAGCTGAAATTCCCAGTGCATGAGCTGGCGATGATGATGTCCATAGCGCTCAGGTTCATACCAACGCTTATCGAGGAGACTGACAAGATAATGTCAGCCCAGAAAGCCAGAGGCGCAGAAATAGACACCGGCAGCTTTATGACCAGGGCAAGGAATATGGCGGCGATAATGATACCGCTGTTCGTATCCGCATTCCGCCGTGCTGATGAACTGGCGACAGCAATGGAGTGCCGCTGCTACAATGGCGGCGAGGGCAGAACAAGGCTGCGTCAGCTCCGTTCGTCCGGCATGGACTATATTGCCCTTGGGGTAACGATAGTATTTTATATTGCGGCGATAGTCGTTGCAAAAATCACTGTATAATGCATAATGAATGTGTTCGCTTTCACCATAAGGCGATGACATTAGTTACGCATTAAATAATTGATTTGGGGAGAAATGAGATGAAAGACAACAAAACAGAGAAAAAACAAAAAAGGACAATTTTCTCAGAGAGCGACCGCAAAGGCAGCGGAGTACTCATATTCCTGCTGTCATTTATGATACCGGCGGTGATAATGCTCTACGCTTTCAGCAAGGAGCTTATCCACCCCTTTGGCAATAACCAGATACTTGTGGTGGACTGCTGGCATCAGTACTACCCGTTTTTCCGGATAGTATGGGAAAAACTCAGGACCGGCGGCTCGTTTCTCTATTCCTGGCGCAATGGCATGGGTACGAATTTTCTCTCCCTCATGTCCTACTACGCTGCCAGCCCGCTGAACTGGATATCCGCCTTTTTCAGTGAAGAACGAACCAGGGACGTGTTCACATTCCTGCTTGTTGCAAAGATAGGCTTCAGCGGAGGATTTTTCAGCTTGTTCCTGCGGTATATCTACCGCCGCAGCGAACTTGCAATGGCGGCATTCTCTGCAATGTTCGCCCTTAGCAGCTATATGCTTGGCTACTACTGGAATGTTATGTGGTTCGATACTATTGCGCTGCTGCCCCTTGTTATGACAGGTCTTGCTGCGCTTTGCCGTGAGGGAAAGTGGAAGCTTTACGTTATCTCCCTCTGCCTTGCACTGGTTTCAAACTACTACATCGGCTATTTTATATGCATCTTCTCCGCATTCATGTTCCTGGTATTCACCATTAATGAAGGCGTTGGATTCAAGAAGTTTTTCAGCCGTCTGGGACTCATGACCATAAGCTCGCTGGTTGGCGGCTGTCTGGGCGGATTCATGCTTCTGCCGGCTTACTTCGGCTTGCAGATGACCTACAGCGTGAACAATACCTTCCCGGCTGCCTGGTCAACCTATGAGAAGTGGACTGATATCTTCGCAAACCTCATCTCCTACAGCGAACCGGCTATGAAAGAGGGACTGCCCAACTTCGCCTGCGGTATGCTTGCGATAGTGCTTTTCGGCGTGTTCCTGTTTTCCGGCGGTATCAAGATCCGTGAGAAGATAACCTATACCCTCATGCTGGCTTTCATTGCAGTAAGCTGCAACCTGAACAGGCTGAACTTCATCTGGCACGGTTTCCACGCCACAAACCAGATACCCTATCGTTTTGCTTTCCTGTTCAGTTTCCTGCTTATTGCTGCTGCATACCGTGCATATGACGTTATGACTGAAAAGGGCATAAAGTGGTATCAGCTGGTACTGCTTCTGCCAGCGCCCGGTGCGGTGTTTGCCCTTAATTACCTGAAAGACCGTGAAAACTTCGAGTTCTCCGGAGCTATCAGGAGTTCCGCTATAATAACCGCCGCTTATATCCTTGTATTCATTGCGGCAAAACTCTGGAGTGCGAAAGACCGCAGAATATGGAAAAGCGGTGTAAGCGTATGCCTTATCGCAGCAGTAGTTGCCGAACTTACCACCAACGCCTTGATAGGCGCACGTACTGTAGGCAGTTCAAGCTACATATCCTATCCTACAAAGTATGAGCAGGCTGAGGAACTTCTCCGTCTTCGTGAGACTTACGATAACCCCCTGTTCTACCGTACAGAAATGACTTCCACCTACACACTTAACGACAGCGCCCTTTATGGATATATCGGTGTATCGCAGTTCTCATCAGCAGCGAACGTTTCTGTTACTACATTTCTCAAGCGCATGGGACTTTACGCCTCAGAAGCCGGAAACCGCTACTACTACCGCCAGTCCACGCCTGTTGTCAATTCTCTCCTGGGCATAAAGTACCTTATCTCACGTACAGGACAGGTTCGCTCGGTGGCAATGTCACTGGACTACAAGGCAGAATCCAGCGTTGACAAGGATACCGTATATCTCTATGAGAACCGCTATCCGCTGTCTCTGGGATTCATGGTAAGCAGCGATATACTCCACATGGAGGACAGCGCAGACGTTAACCCATTCGAGTACCAGAACAAGCTTATGAGCCTTGCCTGCTCAATGGACGAAAAACTGTATACTCCCCAGCCGGTCGCACTTGTAAAGTATGAGAACGTTAGCGTGGAGAAGGAGTCCTACGGCAAGTACAGCTACACCACTGAGGACGGCGGAAACCCGGCAGTTACCTACACATTCGACGGTATTGACGGCGGCTACCTCTACGGCTATGTAAAAGGCTCAGGCGTTGAAAACATCAACCTGCGAAGCTGCGGAACTACTATCGACAGCAATGTATCAATAGGCGACTATTCCATAACTTTCCCGCTGGGTGATGCACAGTATGGCGAAAAATCAGAGATAGTCCTGAATATTGAGAAATCCAGAAATAAGGGCGATTATGACGTTGTAGCCTATGCCCTGGACGAGGAGCGCTTCCGTCAGGCGTATGAAAGCCTTGCGGACGAGCAGCTTGACATCAAGGAATTCAGCGACACAGTGATAAAGGGCAGTATCGACGTTAAGAACGACGGCGTTATGTTCCTGTCAATGCCTTACGAAAAGGGCTGGAGCGTATACTCCGACGGTCAGGAGATAGAGACATTCCCGGTGGCAAATGCAATGCTGGGAGTAAAGCTGCCCTCCGGTCATCACGAGATAACCATGAAGTACAAGCCGGAGGGATTCACCGCCGGACTGCTGGCTTCAGGAGCATCAGCAGTAATGTTCCTGCTCATGTCACTGGCGGAAATGCTTATCCGCCGCAAAAAGAAGGCAAGTGCTCCCGCATCTGAGGCGGAGGGACAGGAACTCCAGCCGGAAAACAGCCCAGAGGAGACTGCCGAAGTACCGGAGCAGGTGAATGTGACTGATACTGAGAATGATACATCTGAGGAGCAGGGAACTGCCGCCGGAGCGGAGCAGGAGACTGCTGAAATATCGCCGGAAAATGGCAAGGTGGTTGATTAATATACTATGGAAGATAATTTAAGGAACCTGAAAGTAATGATAGCGTACCGAGGTACTAAGTACCACGGCTTTCAGCGCCAGAGCAATGCACTGACTGTGCAGGAGGTGCTGGAGAAATGCGTATCTAAGGTGCTGAATGAGCAGGTAACCATTACAGGCTGTTCAAGGACGGATACGGGTGTACACGCAAATAACTTCTGCTTCAATGTCAAGACCCACAGCCAGATACGCAATATCGGCTTTGTCCGTGGAGTGAACGGTGAACTGCCGGACGATATATCCATACTCTCCTGTGAGGACGTTCCGCTGGACTTTCACGCCCGTTACGACTGCAAGGGCAAGGAGTACATCTATAAGATGCATTGCAGCGAATCGAAAGATCCGTTCACCACTGATCTTGCCTATCATTACCGGCGGAAATTCAACATAGAAGCCGCCAGAGAAGCGGCAGCTTACCTTGTTGGCGAGCATGACTTTGCCAGCTTTTGTGCTGACTGTACAAATGTTTCAACAACAATCCGGACTATCTATTCCCTTGATATAGAAAATAATGGTGATTCTGTGATAATGCTTGTAAAAGGCAATGGTTTTCTGTATAATATGATTAGGATAATTGCAGGCACGCTTATGGACGTAAGCGAGGGAAGGATATCTCCCTCGGATATGCCTGATATCCTTGCGGCAAAAGACCGCCTTAAAGCCGGCAGAACGGCTATGGCACACGGGCTTTATCTGAACCGGGTCTTTTACTCTGAAGGTGAAATGTGAATGGCTAAGGTGAGTTGAAACTCTAAACTAAATAATAATGCATTAAAATGGGGATAACAAACAACGAAAGGAGGAGATCGGCTTGCCAATGTATGACACCACTGATATGCTTGATTTCAAAAAGAAACAAAAGCGGAAACGAAGGCTTATCAGGGTTGTTCTGATACTGCTCCTGCTTACAGGCGCAGTGGCTGCGTATCTTACTCAGGAGATCTGGCTGCCAAAGATAAGAAATATCAACAGGCAGTACCAGACTATTATCAATGACGGCGCTCTCGCAGAGGGCAACTTCCCTATCACAATAAACAGCGGTGCTGATTACCAGATAGACTACTCAGGCAATTATCTGACTGTCCTCAGTGATTCCACGGTTTATTTTTATTCCGATGAGGGCGGACTTATCAAACATACTCAGCACGCATATACTAATCCTGTGATGATCTCTGCTAACGGCAGAGCGCTTCTGTATGAACACGGCGGCGATGAATTCTGCCTGGAGGACGGAAATGGTACGCTCTATGAGCAGCACTACACTGACAGGAAAATAATGTTCGCCAGACTGAGCGAGGAAGGATATACTGCTGTGGTCACGACCTCGGAAAAGTACTGCTGCGAGATCATCGTGTACGACCGCAAAGGCACAAGTATATATGAGCGACAATGCGTAGAGCGTGTTGACGACATAAGCTTCCGTGAAGGCAGCGAGGGCTGTGTCATCAGCTACATAAACGCCGAAAACGGCAGCCTGGTGACTTCTGTCCTCAGCGTTGATTTCAGCGAGAACGGCAGCCTCTGGAGCAGCCCTGGACTTGATACATTCGGTCTTGAGGTATACAGCTATACCGGCGGCGCTTTTGTCCTTGGAATGGACGCTTGCGGATATGTGGACAATGCCGGGAATATCACATCGTTCTACAGGTATGACGGCGATTATCAGGGCGGTTCAAGCAGCGGCGGTCAGTCGGCTGTGATACTCAATAACGAGGCACAGCGCCAGTATACCCTGGTGCTTTTCGACGGCGGAGGACGTGAGCCTATAATGATCGGTCTTGCATCACCGCTTATTGATGTCCATGTGGCAGATGAGCTTGCATACGTTATGACAAGCGATGCGATATTCGCTTACGATTTTACCGGCACTCTGCGTTCCACCGCACAGGTCAACGATTCCTACACCGGCTTCGAGCGCAGCCAGAAGCATATCTACCTGAAAAGCTTCAATAAAATAGACCGTATTGATTATACAAGCTGACAGCGGCTTGAAAAAGATAGTAGTAAATTTGTATATATTGAGAGGAGGAGTGCAGGTTCTCTCTGCCTGCACTGAAAAAATTATGGATACACAATTCTGGTGGTTTTATGACGTTATCGTCCTTGCAGTAGTTATGATCTTCATGTTCATCTGCGGAAAACGTGGTATCGTCAAAAGTATTCTTTCCACCGTCAGCTGGGCACTGGCAGCAGTTATTGCTTTTTCAATTAGCGGAAGTATTGCAGCTTCCATATACACCACAAGCATAAGAGGAAGCAATATCAAAAAGGTCGATAAATCAATGGACAGTGAGTTTTTCGCTGTTAAAATGGCAGAGTACATAGACTCCCTGCCTTATGGACTCCGTGCAGACTCCAAGAAGATAAACAATATGATCGACAGGGGCGATGTAAGCATTGATGAAATGATAAAATATATCAATAACATCAACGGCAAAAGAGTCGCCAGCGATGAGGAACTCCATGATGTTGTTATCGAAGGCTATACAAAGGTCATCGGTGATCTTCTCAGCAAGGATTTCAGCGACTATATCGTTGAGTATGCAAAAAATGAAGTAAAGGCTGATCCCAGTAAAATGGCTGAAATTATCCCGCTTATGAGAGATAAGGAAAATACCAAGCCTGCAAGCAGTATGATCGCTGATAACTACACAGCCCCCGCATACAGGATCATAATCCGACTCATGGGCTTCATCATACTGACAGTAGTGATCGCAATTTTCGCAGAATTCATCATCAAGTCGTTTACAAGTGCCAACAGTGCAACAAGTACAGTCTCAAATCTGGTGGGGGCGCTGGTAGGTATACTTATGGGACTTGTGGTGATCTTCATGGTTACAGCTATGGTAAGACTTTACGTTATTATGGGCACTGACCACATGATGTTCTTCAACACAGAAGCAATCGACAAAACCTATGCATTCAAGTATATCTTTAATATAGTACAGAAAATGTGAACCAAAGGAGGATGAAAACAACATGATAATGTGCAGTAATTGCAAGAAAAGACCGGCGGTGGTATTTATCACCTCCGTTCAGGGCAATGAGAAGAAAAACGAAGGGCTTTGCCTTTCATGTGCAAGAGAGAGGAAAATACCCCAGGTTGCGGAGTATATGGATAAGCTGGGCATCACCGATGAGGAAATCGACCAGATCTCAGATCATATGATGAATATGCTGGACGGCGACGCTTTTGAGATGGGCGGTTCGGGAGTACTTCCTGACTTCATCTCCAATATGTTCAATATGGGCGCAAATGATACTGCTGAACCAGAAAAAACCGAGGAAAAGGCTCTTGATAAGTCACCACGCCGCTCCTCATCCGGAAGCAGCGACGAGGGCGAGGAAAAGTCCGGCAAGCGTGGAAGCGGTTTCTTCGGCAGAACAAAGAGCGACAAGGATAAGAAGCGTGAGCTGAAATTCCTGGGAAGCTACTGCACAAACCTGTCAGAAAAGGCTGCTAACGGCGAGATCGACCGCATCATTGGCAGAGACAGCGAGATCGCAAGAGTAGTCCAGATACTCTCACGCCGTACCAAGAATAACCCCTGCCTTATCGGTGAACCCGGTGTCGGTAAGACCGCTATCGCTGAGGGTATCGCACAGCGTATTGCTGAGGGAAATGTACCCTTTAATCTGGCTGACAAGAAAGTTTACCTCCTTGACCTTACTGCACTTGTAGCAGGTACACAGTTCCGTGGACAGTTTGAGAGTCGTATGAAGGGACTTGTGGACGAAGTCAAGAAGGAGGGTAATATTATCCTCTTTATCGACGAGGTACATAACCTTGTAGGCGCTGGTGACAGTGAAGGCTCTATGAATGCCGCTAACCTCCTGAAACCTGCACTTTCCAGAGGCGAGGTACAGGTCATCGGTGCTACCACATTCGGTGAGTACCGCAAGTATATCGAGAAAGATGCCGCTTTAGAGCGCCGTTTCCAGCCGGTAACAGTTACCGAGCCTACTATCGAGGATACAGTAAGCGTTCTGCTTGGTATCAAGGACTACTATGAGAGTTTCCATAAAGTACATATCTCCGACTACCTTATCAGACTTTGCGCCGTACTTTCTGAACGCTATATCACCGACCGCTTCCTGCCGGATAAGGCTATCGACCTGCTTGACGAAAGCTGCGCCCACGCCTGCATACGTTCCACAGAGATCGCTGATTACAACAAGCTGAAAAAGGAGATAGAGTCACTGGAAGGCGTTGAAAAGACCATTTCAGAGCAGACTGAGCCGGATTATCAGGCACTTGCCGAGGTAAAGGGCAAGCTGATACATCTGCGTGATGATGCGGAAAAACTCCGTCCCATTGCCGAGAATGTACAGGTATGCGAGGAGGACGTTACAAAGGTCGTTGAACTCTGGACTGGTATCCCCGCAAGCAAGATCGCCGAGACTGAGTTCCTGAAGATAGCGAAGCTTGAGGACGCTCTCAAAGCCCGTGTACGTGGACAGGACGAGGCAGTTGAGGTGCTGACAAAGGCAATAAAGCGCACAAGAGTTCAGCTTAACAAGCGCCGCCGTCCTGCATCATTCATCTTCGTAGGCCCTACAGGTGTGGGAAAGACTGAGCTTGTAAAGGCACTGTCCGAGGAGCTTTTCGATTCCACTGAGCCCCTTATCAGGCTTGATATGACCGAGTATATGGAGAAGCACTCCGTAGCCCGTATGATCGGTTCGCCTCCGGGATATGTGGGATACGACGAAGCTGGTCAGCTTACAGAAAAAGTCCGCCGCAAGCCGTATTCAGTTATACTCTTTGACGAGATAGAGAAGGCTCACCCGGACGTTATGAATATACTTATGCAGATACTCGACGAGGGCAAGATAGACGATGCTCACGGCAGAACTGTCAACTTCGAGAACACCATAATCTGCATGACCTCCAATGCAGGCTCAACTGATAAGAGCGTAGGCGTTGGCTTCAACCGCACAGAGAACGAGATCTCCCGTGACAAGGCTATGAAGGGACTGAGGGACTTCCTGCGTCCTGAGTTCATAAGCCGTATTGACGAGGTAGTTGTATTCAAGCAGCTTACCAAGGAAGACTTCGGCAGCATCGCAGCAATGATGCTGGACGAGATGAAAGAACCTTTGGGCGAGAAGAATATCACCCTTAGCTATGACGACAAGGCACTTGCCCTTATCGCTGAGAAGTCCTACGGAAAGCCCTACGGTGCAAGAGATATCCGCAGAGTTATCCGCCAGGAGGTAGAGGATAAGGTAGCGCAGATGATACTTGACCGTGCATCGGAGATAGAGAATATTCACGTTTCCGCCGAGGGTGACACTATCATCGTAACAGACAATAAGGAGCAGGCAGAGGAATGAGTTTTTCAAAAGCAGTCTCCCTTACAGCCGCACTGGTGCTGACATTCTCAGCACTTTGCAGCTGCGGAGATAACAGCAGCAGTACCCTGTCCGGAGTATCCTCAGACAGCGGACAAAAGCAGTCGGCGGTCAGTAACCCTTCCGGAGGAGGAGATGCGGCGCTTGGCGGCGAAAGTGATACCACTGAAGCCCCGGCAGGCGCAATATTAAAGCTTGGCGACGTTACAGCTTCTCCCGGCGAGACAGTGGAGATACCCCTTAGCGTTACTGGAACAGGCGAAGGCTGGGCATTATGCGGACTGCACATAACCTATCCGGAGGAACTGAAACCGGTGATACTCGACGAGGCAGAGACTACCGTAAAGCATAAGGTCGGCGATGCTTCAGAGTACAGAACTTCAAGCATATGCATGGAGTGGCGTGACAACAAGACGGATTATCTTATGGATAACAAGCTTGGCTGCATCTTCTTCACAGAGATGTTCAACGGCAATGGCGGTACAGACGGCGAGATAGCAAGGTTTTTCTTTGAAGTGCCTTTGAACGCCAAAAGCGGCGACGTGTATCCGCTGGATTTCTACTACCAGGAAAGCGACCTGTTCATGGACGACAGCATGAATACCGCATATCAGGCGCTTGCCTTTGAAAACTGGCAGGGCGGAACGCTGACAATAAACTAATTCGTAATGCGTAATTGCGCTTGGCTATTTCTGTAGTGGAAGTTTACCGCCGCCATTCATACAAAACAAAAACCGTCCGGTTAAGTACATTTGTACGATAACCGGACGGTACATTTTTAAATTCGTCGCCGCAAGGCGACACCATTAATTACGCATTACGCATTACGAATTACGCATTACAAATTGCGCATTATTCAGCGGTTTCTTCGGAAGCTTCGGTGGTGGGTGTGGTTTCTGGTTCGGCAAGGTCTGCCTGAGTAGTACCCTGGCTGGACTTTTCGTCTTTGTATACTGTTACTACAAAGCCGTCTACATTATTTCCCGAAACCTCATACTTATAATCAGAAGGCACAGGCAGCAGGGTAGTGTCAGAACCGTCGTCCGAAGCATAGAAGTATACCTCATATGCCGCACCTGTATCATCAGTGAACTCCAGATGCTCGCCGTCATAGGGGTGCTGTCTTACCAGGTCGGTGTACTCCTCCAGACACAGGTTATTCTTGGTCATATAGTAAGCGTGGGGAATACCTACATAGCGGAAATGCCAGGGCTCATTGCGTATCTCTGTGATGTCCTCTTTCTCCTCGGTGTATCTTACGATAAAGCCGTACTTGTAGCAGTTCTCGTTTATCCACGCAAAATCGCCAGTGCCCTGGTAGTCGTTGTTGACAGTCTCGCTGAAGTCGAAAGCGTAGCCTGTCTCATGCTCGCTGAATCCGGGCTTTGCGACTCTTGTGGAGGTATCGCTTCCTGTTTCAGCCAGGTCAGCATCATAAAGCTGCTGCTGGAACTCATGTGAGCGGAATGAACCGTAGATTATCAGCGTATCATTGAAGTAGAGGTTGTAAAAATCCTCCACCATTTTAGCCATAGGTTCATAAGCCTGGCGCATGATAGTATAGCTATAGTCAACAGCGCTGAAGAAATCCCTGCCGGTCTCGTCGTTCATTTCAAGTATGCTTACAAGATCTTCCTCGCCGGTAGAGAAGTACTGGTGCTGGTTATTTACCAGTATCAGGTCGCCGTAGAATTTGTCCTTGGTATCAACAGATATCTGGGAATACATAGTCTTGTTAGGGTCGGGGGCAGCTTCGGTAGGAGTGGTGCTTTCAGCGATATTATCGCTCTGCACACGCTCATATGAGCCCAAAGTGGAGGAGCGGTCAACAGCTCCCTTGATGATAAGACCCAGTGCGCCCACCAGACACAGGCTCACAGCTATATCAGCCAAACGCTTTGTACGGCGCAGGCTTTTTTCTTTACTAACCTTATTTTTTGGCATTGCACAACTCCATTCTGCCGGGTCAAAAACCGGCATTATATTCTACACCTTCATATTATACCATAAATCTGCCGAAATAGCAAGTGCAGCAAGGAATTTTCAAAAAATAGACACAGTTTGCTGAATTATGTCGAAATTTAGCCATAAATTGTGCATATACACCGAAAAATACGATGAAATGTCAGCCTATACTGTATATAATATATATATCGACAATTTTGAAAACAATTGTGCAAAATACACAAACGAACGGCTGTCCGATTGTCAACAGGGTCAAATGTGTACAAATACTGGGGGAAGTTTAGCACTGATATGCACAATCTTTTTGAAAACTATTGCAAATAACAGCGGCAAATGCTATAATAAATATATATGATAGTGTATCATATCGGGCGTACCCTCACAGCTCAGATCACATACATTCTCCCTTAGGCACGGAGAGGTCTGGAAGCTGTTTTATGCCTGTACAGAGAGGAAAGGAGCGTGATTATTTATGATCTGCCCGGCTTGTGGTAAAATGAATGAAGACGGCTTCAGATTTTGTGTGAAGTGCGGCAGTAATCTTGATGATCCCTCTGAGGTAACATATGAGTCCGTTGATATGGGCGGATATCATACGGAGGAAGAATTTGCACAGGGGCATCACTCTGGTTTCACTATGGGTTCAGGTGTGTTCTGCATAAGCGACAGACCTGCATCAGACAGCACCTCCGAAGTTTACACCTCTGACGAACTTAATGACACTGAAGAGGAGTTTGATTTCAGTATGTTTGATGAACCCGATACATCGGGTTTCGGCACGCTCGGTTCAGCGCCGCTGCCTCCGCCGAAAACTATCGATAATTCACTGGCTGACGAGGACGATGATGACATTGCTCCTGGTGAACAGTTCACCAGCAGAGCGCCTGCACCAAGACAGAATCCCTTCCAGCAGCCTGTAAATAATAATAATGCTATGCAAAGACAGCAGCCCCCCATGCAGCAAGGCTTCGGACAGATGCACCAGCAGATGCAGCCCCAGCAGCCTTACCCAGGTGCTTTCGGTCAGCAGCAGATGCCTCAGCGCATGAATCAGGGCTACGGTCAGCAGTCTGGCGGGTTTGGAGCAGGAGCGCCCCAGTACCCCCAGCAGAACCGCCAGAACCAGCCCCAGCAGTTCGGCACATCTATGCCTCCGCAGGGGTATGGCAATCAGCCACAGAATATGATGTATGGTCAGCCCCAGATCATAGGCTATGAGCAGAGCGGTGCGCCTATCTACGGTCAGCCCGGTCAGCAGATGATGTACGGTCAGCCTCAGATAATCGGCTACGACCAGAGCGGTCAGCCTGTCTATGGTCAGCCCGGTCAGCAGATGATGTATGCTCAGCCTCAGATCATAGGTTACGATCAGAAGGGTCAGCCTATCTATGGTCAGCCTGTATTTATGCAGCCCCAGATCATAGGCTATGAGCAGAACGGCTCGCCTATCTATGGTCAGCCGCCAATGGCTTCACCTACCGAAAAGAACAGCGGTATGATGCATCAGGGTATGATGAGTTCACCCATGCAGCAGCAGAGCAATGGTCTGCCTTCTCTCAGCCCGGTTGAGCCTGAAAAGCCTAAGAAGGAAGAAAAAGCAGATTTCTGGGATTTCTTCGACGACGGCAAAAAGGATCCCCGTCACGAGAAGCCTGCCGCTGATGACTTCTTCGGTAAATCCAGTCATAGCAGCGACGGTATGGGCGATTTGTCCACTGACGGTCTTGACTTCTCCAAACTCAGACGTGCAGAGAAGAAAAAGCGTGATTATATGGGCGATACTCCTCTTGTTGATGCTGCCGACCTTAATCCGAATGAGGCTGCTAAATTCAACAGACTGTATATGAAAGCGACCGAACAGGTGAACGCTGATGACCTTGAGGCTCACAGCACTGCCCATTCTCAGGATAAAATGGGTATAACATCACAGGTGGACGTAAGCAGGCTGTCACAGAACATACATATGAAATCCCGTATCTCAATGGGCGGTACAGACTCAGTAGATGCAAGTGATCTCCAGGCTTATGTGCCGGAGCATAGAACGTCTATTATGGGTGAAGCTGACCATGCAGTAGAAGCGCTGCCTAAGAAGAAGAATCCCTATCAGTCCGAGCTTGATCTTATCGAGCTTCCGGAATATATGAAAGCTAAGAAAACCGCAAGGGAAGACAATATAGAAATACCGTCACTCCCGAAGGTTTGAATAGAAACTCCGCTGCCCGGCGGTGAATACTAAAGAAAGGAGAGGTATAAATTTGAAAAAGTTTTTAGAGGAATTCAAAGCGTTTGCCCTTAAAGGTAACGTAATGGATATGGCTATCGGTGTTATTATCGGTGCAGCATTCGGAAATATCGTAACATCACTTACTGATAACTTCATCAATCCCCTCATCGCTGTTATAACAGGCGGTGCTAAGAAGGACGAGAACGGCGTTATGCAGGTAGTCGGCGGTTCATTTAAGATAAATGGCGTAGAGTTCGGCTATGGTGCATTTATTTCCGCAGTAGTTAATTTCCTTATTATTGCTCTTATTCTTTTCTGTCTTATCAAGGCTGTAAACAAGGCTATGGAACTTGGCAGAAAGAAGAAGGAAGAAGAGGAAAAGCCTGCTGAACCTCCTAAGGAAGAGGTACTTCTGACCGAGATCAGAGATCTGCTCAAGGCACAGAATGAGAAGAAGTAATTTTATTTGTATGATTTGTTACAGACCTGCATAAAAATGCAGGTCTTTTTTTCGAGCTGAAGCCAGCTCGACCACATATCACGTTGTCGCTTGCTTACGCTCGCTTACTTTGGCAGAAGCGAAACTTTTGCCGTCGCTCAACCGAATTTTCAATGTTACTAAGTTCTATTGAAGTATTTCTGTAAATTTGCTTTTTTATCGTTCTACCGGCAAACTCTGTACCAAGCAGAACACGGTTGAGCGACGGAAAAAGCACCGTTTCTACAATGTAAGCGAGCCAGGCGAGCGACAACGTGGGGGCGGTCAAGCTGGCTCCAGCTTGCTTGTTGACAAATCTTGGGCAGGAGGGTATAATAGTAAGTAATGATTTGTTAGGAGGTTATTATATGATCTGCAAAAACTGCGGCAAGACACTTGACGATAAAGCACGCTTCTGCCCCGACTGCGGTACGGAAGTTGACCCTATGGACGTTATCGAGTCCCTACAGGCACAGCTTATGGAAGGCGAATCTACTGAAATGCCTGAGGACGAAACTGAAACTTCCGATATCCCGGAGGAGACCGCCAGTCTGCTCAGCGACCTGAACGACGCTATCAACGCCGGAAATGATGAACCTGAGCCGGTCATTCCTGAAACTGAGCCGGAATCGGTTCTTGAGCCTGCACAGGAGATAGTGAATGAACCTGTCCAGGATAATATACCTGCACCTACTCCATACATAGCACCGCCCCCGGTACAGAGCCAGTATGCACCGCCTCCGCCGGTATATCCTCAGCAGTCACCCTATAGCGAACCTGAACCGGAGCAGCCTGCTGAGCCGGAACAGGAAAAAAAGCCCATAAAAGTCGGAGCGCTCCGACTGACTGGTGCGTTTATAGTATCAGTATTCGCTGCACTTTTCCTGATAGCACTCAGCCTGCTTTTCTGCCTGAAACTTGGCGCTTCCGGCGATATTCTCCGCAGACGCATCGAGGATATAAGCATGAGTACCATTCTGGACGGTTCTTTTGACGACCATACCGTTTCAGATAATATTTATAACAATATCCGCTTCGACGAAGCAACAAATAACCACGTTGACCGCCATGCTTTCCGTGTGTTCCTGGGAAATATCGACCTGAACGACTTCATCGCTGATAAAGCCGCTGACTATGCCGATTATATCATCGCAGGCAAGGGCAAGAAAGACCCGTCAGTGTCCGTGAACGAGATAGTTGACTTCCTCCAGGAGAACTCTGATGCATCAACAGAGGCTTTTGGTTATACAATGAAGACCGCTGATTACAACTACCTCCGCAGCCGTATGGGGGATACTGGTATCGAGAAGGCGCTTTCCATAAACAACTGGAGCGAACTGCTTCACTTCCGCCTGCCTATGGTACACTATCTGTTCAGCATGATCGCCCTGGGAATAATCCTTGCGCTGGTGATAGTACTCCTCATATGGATAGCAGTTATCGTTGACAAAAAGGGCAAGCATATCATGAGTTTCTACGGAAATATCTTCTGTTGGAGTGGTGGTATCATGCTTCTTATCGGTATATGTGCCAGCGCCGGAACAGCCGTAGCCCACGTTATTACAGGAAACGTTATCTGCTTTGCGGCATCATCTGTACTTCTTCCGTTTGCGCTTTTTGCGGTATGCACAGGCGCATTTGAAATGGTGCTGGGCGTAATATTCCGCAAGATAAGGAAAGCTATCCGCAACAAGGATAAGCGCCTGAAAGCCGTAGAAAAGGCACTTGAAGCCAATTCGCTTTAAAATGCATAAGGCAACACCGCACAAAGACCGCCTGACGGCTTTGTGCGGTGTTGCCTTAATTATGCATTATAAAGTTTGACACTTTCGTGGCAGGGTGGTATAATGAGTGTAGCAAATAACTAAGGGGAGATTTGATATGCTGAAAAAGATACTATCGCCGGAAAGCTGCGCCAAGTGCCGGCTTTGCTGCATTTTTGACAGGTATGACGTTTGGGAAACTCCGGTTTTCAATGAGTTCCAGCGTGACCTTATCCTGGCAGAACGCCCGGATACCGAGTTCGTCCCAAAGGACGGCGGCTTTATTCTCCGGGTAACTCACTTCGACGAGGATCAGCTTTTCCGCTGTCCGGCGCTTACCGAAACCGGCTGTATGCTTGGCGATAACAAGCCTTTCGACTGCCGTATATGGCCCTATCGTATCATGGATATCGGCGGCAGACGGGCGATAACTATGGCTTCCATCTGCCAGGAGATGTACTCCCGTCCACTTTCCCAGCTTGTGGGCTTCCTCAAGGAGGGGCTTGCGGTTCAGATCTTCGCCTACGCCGATCAGCACCCTGAGATAGTCAAGCACTACTACGAGGGCTACCCGGTTCTCCTGTTTGAGAAAAACAGGTCATAGCATACTCTTGAAAAGTTCCGGAGATTGTGGTATAATTGGGGAATGTGAGGTGTTTTACTTTGTTTGTAAATGATCTGATATTCAGCCTGAACGCCACAGTCCCGGTGTTCCTGATGATGATATTCGGCTGGATATGTCGAAGAATAGGACTTCTTGACGACCATACCACGGCGGTGCTGAATAAGTTCACATTCCGGACGCTTCTTCCGGCGCTTTTGTTCATGGACTTGTCGAAAGCGGATTTCCGGGCGGTCTGGGACGGAAAGTTCGTGGTTTTCTGTATCGTTGCCACGGTCATAAGCATAAGCCTTGCTTTCTGCTATTCGCTACTGCACAAGGACAAGGCAGAGCGTGGCGAGATAATCCAGGCAGCGTACCGTTCGAGTGCGGCAGTACTGGGAATTGCGTTCGTAAAAAATATTTACGGTGAGGCGATAATGGCGGCACTGATGATCGTGGGAACAGTTCCGCTGTATAATATTGCCGCCGTGACCATACTCTCGCTCACTTCCCCTAAGCAGGACAAAAAAAGCGGCAGGGAACTTGCCCTGAGTACGCTGAAAGGAATAGTTACAAATCCCATAATACTGGGAATTATCGTGGGCATGGGCTGGTCGCTTCTGCGTATACCTCAGCCTGTGATATTGGAGAAGTCGGTGTCGTACCTTGGAAATATGGCAACTCCCCTGTCGCTTATCGCTCTGGGAGCGTCATTCCGGACGGAGGACGTAAAGGGGCGGCTGAAAGTGACGCTTGGCATCACGGTAATAAAGCTTACGCTGTTTGCGGCGATATTCCTGCCGATAGCAGTACATATGGGATTCCGTGACGAGAAGCTGGTAGCAATACTGGTAATGCTTGGCAGCGCCACCACCGGAAGCTGCTTTGTCATGTCAAAGAATATGGGACACAAGGGCATGATAACGGCACTTGCGGTTATGCTGACTACCATGCTCAGTGCTTTCACCCTTACCCTCTGGCTCTTTATCCTCAAAACAAAGGGTTATATCTGATACCAATATAGAAATCGTGCCCCTGAGCGTTTTAAATGGCTCAGGGGCATATATATTTTACTGGCTGAGATGAACGTGATATTTTGCACTATCAATAGAAAAGCTGCGTTGGTGGGAAGTTCGGAACTAAGACAGTGTATTAGCTCTGAACCTCCGACCATGTCGCAGCTAAGGTAAGGAAAATGAAATAAATATAGAAGGGGAATTGGGGGATTACTTAATCCTCTTATAGTATAACCCCCTTTCCTTAAAATAACCTTAAACGAACTGGAGTCAGTTCGATCACTTTTCACGGTGTCGCTCGTTAACTCGCTTACTTTTTTAGAAACAGTACTTTTTACGTCGCTCAACCGTGTTTTCCTTGGTACAGAGTTCTATTCGAGAAGTTCTGTAAAGTTGATAATTTACAGTTCTACCGGAGAACTTAGTACCATTGCAAACCAAGTTGAGCGACGGCAAAATTCGCTATTCTACACAGTAAGCGAGCGTAAGCAAGCGACAACGTGAGAAGCGCCGCCGTTCGCTAAGCGGCAAGCGGCTATTTTACGAAGACGGCTCGGATTATGGTGTAGCCGTAGGGGGCAACGTGGAGAGTGTCCTCACCAAAATCACCGTAGAATCCCCGCAGATCAGTGAATCGGCTCAGCTTCTTCGACAGCTCATTCACCGTCACTTCGTCGCCGCTTCGGTTCACGAAAATGATATAGTCCAGATCATCGCCCTGTCGGGTGAATCCAACTATACGGTCATCATATACTTCCTCGTCGTTGAATACAAAATAGGTTCTGCCAGACTTCACGTTCGGAATGGAATGTCTCACCTTGCCCAGGCGCTTCACATACGCAAGAAGATCCTGATCCTCATGTCCCCAGGGGAAACAACGGCGGTTGAATGGGTCTTTATAGCCCTGTAAGCCTACCTCGTCGCCGTAGTATATACACGGCACGCCCGGCAGGAAGTACAGCAGCGCCATAGCCGCTTTGAGCAGGTTCTTGCCGTGTTCGTACTGCTCAGGAGTAAGCATACGCTCCGCCATCCAGTCCTTGCTCTTGTCGTCGCAGGGTTCGCCGCCAAGACGGTTTATTGCACGCTCGATGTCGTGGGTCGATACAAAGTTCATCAGCACATCAACGGCGGCTTTGGGGTAATTCTCGATAATATCCATAATGGAGTCAACAAACTGGTGTACTGGCGCACCCTTCATGAAGTTGAGTATCGCCTCACGGAACGGGTAATTCATAACGCTGTCAAGCTGGTCGCCCAGAAGATAGCGCCGCTTTACGCCGTAGCTTTCCTTGTGGGAAGCGTCCTCCCAGACCTCGCCTATAACTATCTTGTCCTTGCTGAATCCCTTCACGCTTTTGCGTAGGTTATTGAGGAACTGGTCAGGCAGTTCGTCCGCCACGTCAAGACGGTATCCGGCAGCGCCCTGGGAAAGCCAGTATTGCAGAACGCCTTCCTCGCCGCAGATAAACTCGGTATAGTCCTCGTCGTTCTCGTTGACATTGGGTAGGGTGTCGATGCCCCACCAGGCTTCGTATACATTAGGGTAGTTGATAAAGCTGTACCAATCGTAATACCGGCTGTCCTTTGACTGATAAGCGCCGGGTTCGGGGTATCTGCCGTTTTTGTTGAAGTAGACGCTGTCTGAACCGGTGTGAGAGAATACGCCGTCAAGGATAATGGAAATGCCCAGTTTCTTTGCTTCTGCACACAGTTCTGCGAACTCCTCGTTAGTACCAAGCAGAGGGTCAGCTTTCATATAATCGGCGGTATTATACCTATGGTTTTCATGGGACTCGAAAATGGGGTTCAGGTATATACAGGTCACGCCCAGTTCCTTGAGGTATGGCAGTTTCGACTGTATACCGGCAAAATCGCCGCCGAAGTAGTCGTTATTCCACACATGACCATTATGGTCGGGCTTATAGTATGGAGTACCGCCCCAGTCCTCCCGTAAAACTCTGCCGGCGGGGATATTCTCATGGACTTTACCGCTCTTGCAGAAACGGTCTGGGAATATCTGGTACATTATACCGCCCTTTAGCCAGTCCGGGGTAGTAAACTCACGGTCGTATACAGTAAGCTGGAACAGTCCGCCTTCGGCTTCTGCGCCGATGTGACAGTTCACACGCTTGATGAAGTGGCGGATACCGCCGGAGGTATAGGAGAAGTAGTAGTAATGCACGTCGGAGTAGCGGGCGTTATACTCGCAGGAATAGACGAAGCAGTCCTCCTCCTCGCCGGATACGTTCATAGGCAAAAACCTCTCCTTGAAGCCGGTGCGGAAAAGCACCATGACCGGTGGAAAATCGGGGATAATGTCCTTAGCGAGCCGGATCGAGAACCGACAGACCTCGAACTGTTTCACAGCGCCGAAAATGGATTTGTAGCCAAGATGCCAGGTATCGTAAACGGGTTTCATAAATTCTGCCTCCTATTCTCATTGATAAAATCAGCTATAACAGATTCTAAAAAAGGAGACGTAACATAAGTGCGTCTCCTTTTTGGTAACATGGTTTATTTGCGTCTTATCTTAAATGCCAGATGTTGTCAGCGTACTCTGTTACTGCACGGTCAGCAGAGAAGATTCCTGCGCCTGCGATATTGTTCAGAGACATCTTAGCCCACTTCATCTTGTCGTTGTAGCACTCAGTAATATAAGCCTGGGCACGTCTGTAGCTGTCGAAGTCGGCAAGTACCATATAGGGATCTCTGTCCTTCAGTGAATTTGCTACATCGTTGAATGTGCAGCCGTTGATACCGTGGTACATACGGTCGATAGCCTCGTGGATACGTCCGTCGCTGCCGTAGAAGTCGCCGGGGTGGTAGCCTCTTGCTCTCAGCTCGTTTACCTCAGGAGTTGTCATACCGAAGATAACGATATTGTCATCGCCGGCAGCTTCCTTGATCTCGATATTAGCGCCGTCGAGAGTACCCAGAGTGATAGCGCCGTTGAGCATCAGCTTCATATTACCTGTACCGGAAGCCTCAGTACCAGCCAGTGAGATCTGCTCGGAGATATCAGCAGCAGGCATAAGTCTCTCGGAAAGTGTTACGCAGTAGTTCTCAAGGAATATTACCTGGAGCTTCTGGCTGATCCTGGGGTTCTTTCTGATCTCCTCGGAGATAGCCCAGATAAGCTTGATGATCTGCTTTGCCAGGTAGTAGCCAGGTGCAGCCTTTGCAGCGAAGATATAGGTCTTGGGAGTAAAGTCAGCGTCGGGGTTATTCAGCAGGAATGCGTAGTCAGCAAGGATATTCATTACATTAAGGTGCTGTCTCTTGTATTCGTGCAGACGCTTTACCTGTACATCGAAGATGCTGTCGGTATTGAGGATAGCGCCGGACTGCTTCTTAACGTACTTAGCAAATGCTTCCTTAGCCTCTTTCTTAACAGCCAGCAGCTTCTCCAGGATAGCCTTATCGTCCTGATACTGTCTGAATGCTTCCAGCTCAGCGCCGTCCTTAATGAACTTAGGACCGATAGTCTCCTCAAGAAGCTTGGTGAGTCCAGGGTTTGACTGATACAGCCAACGTCTGTATGCGATACCATTGGTAACGTTCTTGAACTTCTGGGGAGTATTCTCGTACTCGTCGTGGAATACAGACTCCTTGATGATCTCGGAGTGAAGCTTGGATACACCGTTTACGCTGTGTGAAGCAACTACGCAGAGGGTAGCCATGTGGATCATGTTGTCCTTGATGATGGACATACGTGTAGTCTTTGCGCTGTCGTAGCCGTTAGACTCCATGAGTCCCTTGCAGTAACGGTTGTTGATCTCAACGATGATAGAGAAGATTCTGGGGATAACGTGCTTTACAAGGTTAACGTCCCACTTCTCCAGAGCCTCAGCCATAACGGTGTGGTTAGTATAAGCGAAGGTCTTTGTAACGATATCCCAGGATTTATCCCATGAATATCCGCAGTCGTCCAGGAGTATACGCATAAGCTCAGGGATAGCAAGAGTGGGGTGAGTATCGTTGATGTGGATAGCTACCTTCTCAGCTAAGTTATCCAGAGTGCCGTATACAGCCATATGGTTATTAACGATATCGCCAACAGATGCAGCGCAGAGGAAGTACTGCTGTCTCAGACGCAGGCTCTTGCCCTCAAGGTGGTTATCGTTAGGATAGAGTATCTTGGAGATAGCGTTTGCGATAGAGTTCTGAGCAAGAGCATTAGCGTAGTCGCCCTTGTTGAACATATTCATATCGAAGCTGGGTGCTTTAGCAGCCCACAGACGCAGTACGGAAACGCCCTCGCCGCCGTAACCGGAAACGTACATATCATAAGGTGTAGCTACAACGGTATTGTAGTTCACATGGGAGATATAGTGGTACTGATGATCCCAATACTCCTGGAGATCGCCCTCGAAGTGGATATCTATAGCCAGCTCAGGCTTAGGAACGAGCCAAACGCTTCCGCCGGGGAGCCAGTTATCAGGAAGCTCAGTCTGCCAGCCGTCCTCAAGCTTCTGCTGGAAGATACCGTACTCATAGCAGATAGAGTAACCCATAGCAGGAAAGCCGGTAGTAGCCAGACCGTCCAGATAGCAGGCAGCAAGTCTTCC
This sequence comes from Ruminococcus sp., assembly GCA_017934425.1. GTDB lineage: Bacteria > Bacillota > Clostridia > Oscillospirales > Ruminococcaceae > Ruminococcus. The sequence goes on along the minus strand of JAGBJO010000014.1, from coordinate 16,290 downwards.
AAGACCGCCGTTACCAAGACCAGCATCAGGCTCATACTCAAATACCTTATCCAGGTTGATAGTGTGGCTCTTGAGCATAGCCTTAACGTCCTCAGCGATGCCAAGGTTATACAGGCTTGTCTTGAGGGATCTGCCCATGAGGAACTCCATAGAGAGGTAGTAGACCTGCTTGCCGCCTACAGAGTGGGTGTGGTTGATGAAACTCTGTCTCTTTGCTGCGAGGATATCCACCACGATAGATGAAAGCACCTGATATACCTGCTTATCCGATGCCTCCTCGGGAGTAGCGTTATAAAGTGCCTGTAACTTTTTCGGGAATTCCTCCTTGATCATATCCATCAGGGGGTTAGTCTTGTTTGATGCCATATAGATTCTCCTTATCGCTTGATTACCAATTGTATATTTTTACGTTGATTTGACAAAATATTACAGAAAAAACCCAGTGAGTCGCTTTACAATCAGTATATATCATTATTTTATCAAAATTCACGACTAATGTCAATTGTATATTTACACAAATATTTATTGATCTATTTTACACATATCTGGGTATTGATTAAAAGTTGTTCACGTTCTACAGATAAACTGCCGAAACCTTGTGCATTAAAACAATATTGTGATAAATTATAGATTATTTTTGTGACTTCTTACAATTTTCTCCCGACTCACCATTGAAAAGAACCTAATAATTACCGCTTTGGTAATACCGGTATATTAAATAAGAATAGTAATATGGGTACTACCATAGCAAATAATGCCCAGATTTAGTTAAAAGAATTTAATTTCTACAAAATGCTCCAAAACATTTGAAATTTAATAACATATGTGTTATAATAACTCTATAGACGAGAGTTCGTCGGAAAATGTGTAGAATAATGTAAAAAAGGAATGATCTGAAATGGAAAAAAAGAAAGGCTTCTCGCTTTTCAAAGCTCTGATAGTCATAATCTGCATAGTGGCTATACTGGTTGCTGTGGCTGCCAATGTTTTCTTCGCTAAAAACAAAGTTCCCAAGTTCGGCGATAATTACATCTTCATCGTCCATGAGCCTAACCCGATGCCCGACTATGTGGATACCGGCTCGGCTCTCATGGCTAAGTCTGCTGATAATATATCGATCACCACCGGCGATATCGTTCTCTGCTACCCGGCAGATGCTCCCGATACGCTCAGCCTCAGAAGTATCAACGCTATCGTTAATGCTGAGGACGGAAGCGAGATGTACTTCACAAGAGACTCCCTCCATGAGGACAACTCTGAGTCTATCGCAAAGGATAAGATAGCTGCTGTATGTACCGGATATCCCGAAAGCCCTGAGCTTGGCGCTCTGGTCACTTTCGCTATGAGCATGAAGGGCATAATCGCTATGCTTCTTGTTCCCTGTGTGCTTCTCGTTATTATGCTTATCGTCAAGTTCGCCGCTGGCAAAGACATTGACGAGAGCGAGTTCGACTTCTATGAGTATGATGAAGACCCATCTGCCGAGAAGAAAACTGCTACCGGCCCGCTGTTCGACCCCAATGCTGATACCCATTTCAGCGACGACTTAGAGCGCAAGAAGCAGTCTATTGCTGATAATTTCAGCCAGAAAAAGGTCAACCCTGAGTCGCCTTACCAGAAGGAAAAGGAACGTACTATGCAGTTCAAGGCTCAGCAGCTTGACCCGAATAATACAGGCACTATCGGTCAGTACGCTCCCCCTGTACAGACCAATTCCGCTGAGGCAGACTTCGCCGCAAGAAATATGGCAAGCCAGTCCTCTACCGCTCCTACTGCTGACGCTCTCAGAGAGGAAATGCTCCGCAAGACCTCCGAAGCTGAGCGAACTGGTACATTCACCATAAAGACCACAAATGCGATCGCTCCCCAGTCTACAGGCGAGTACGCATCGGATATCACAGGCGTTATCTCAAAGGCACAGGTCGAGCAGATGTCCAGAGAGGAAGCACCCGCAAGAGCTGCTGCTCCTCAGCCTGCTAAGCCTGCACCTGCCCCCGCTCCCAAAAAGAGCAGCACACCCGATATCTCCGATATCCTCAAAAAGACCGACACAGAGAAAAAGCGCAGCGCTTCCTCTGCTATGTCAGTTGATGATCTTATCGCTATGATCGAGAACGAAAAGAATAAACTCTGATTCAGAATTGAGGCGGCTTCTTATCAAGCCGCCTTTCTTTTGCGTCAAAAAATCCCCCTGATATGTAATATACCAGGGGGATTTTTCGGCTACAAGTCTTTTAAAAAGGATCTGGGAGAAAACCTCCTTCAGAAAGGTTCCCTCCCAGGAAAAGTTATGGTAAATCCACCGCTTCCTGACGATCAGTTGATGCAGGCGTAGCGTGGGGAATCGATGATGTTGTGCATCATCTTTAAGGGACTGAGGTCGTCAGAGAGAGTCATAGAGAACAGAGCAGGACTTGCGCCGGAGATAAGGGCAGTACCGGTCTGGTCGAACCTTACAGGGACATTGTTCTGCCAGCTATTTACGTTCCAGAAGATGATATTGGGCAGTTTGTAGCCGTACTGTGCGTAGAGCTGTTCCATTTTCTGGAAAAGAGTCTTATCTTCTGCACCGTAGCAACAGGAATCAAACTCCATATCGGAAATGATATACAGTTTCTCAGGCATATCCTTCTGGGGAACGTTATTCTTTATGGCTGTAGTCAGCAGCAGGTCAAAAACAGCTTCCAGGTTGGTGTTTGCTACCTCGTTAAAGGTGCTTACGAACTTCACCTTTTCGCTGATATTTGTGCCGGTTATCTTGATAAGCTGAGGTGATTCTGAGAATGTGATGAAGTTGCCGGCGAACTGACCCTTGTTATGCTCAGCGAAGTAAATACCCAGGGAAATAGCCACGTCAATGGGGCGAACACTGGATTCACGGCAGTACATTGAGCCTGAACCGTCCACAACGGCAATGGCATTTTCGTTATTATCGCCGTAAACAGGCAGATTATTCCAGGCAGCGTCCAGGTAGCTTATCTCGTCCTGGGAGTTGGTGAGGCAGTTGCGGACGATATCGTAAGGGTAGAGGACGGAAGCGTTAAGCTTCTCCTTGCCTGATGCTACATCTTCGATGTAGCTGCGGTAGCGGCTGCCGTCGTTGCGGATGAATGCACGTCTGTACTTCATCATAGCGTTTGACGGAACAGCGGAGTACTCAAAGGAGTAGTCCATAGTACGCAGGTTATTCTCGACGATAGCTATACGCTGTCTCAGTGCAGAGAGCGCCTTGCGGTACTCGGAACTCTTTAAGCCCATATAATTAATTATCCTGTGGGCAAGCTGCTTGGTAGCATCAGAGGAGGCGTTCACAGAGGGAAGCCACTTGCCCAGGAGAGAAACGGGCTTTTCGGGGTCGCTGAGTGCAGCCATGTCAGCATTAAACTGCTCCTTGATAAATTCCATAGCAGCCTTTTCACAAGGAGTGCCGAAAAGTATGAGCAGGTCGTCGTATCTGCCGTATTCGGGGATATACTTGATATTGCGGATAACAGCATCAGGATTTGACTTGGCAATAGTGCGAATGGCTGTGCGGAAGAAGTTTCTCTCGCCCAGACCGCCACGGATATCTCTTGCGTAGAATATAATACGCAGAGCAGCCACAGGGTCTTCTATAAAGGCACGGTTAACTGCGTTAACGATGTCCTTAGTTTTACGGTTTCGCATAGCACCGCATCCGAAGAAAAGGTCGAGGCAGTACTGACCGGAGGTAGTGTAAGTAGTTTCGCCGTTGAGGGTAAGAGTCTTTTCGGCTTCGTTTCTTAAAAGTTCCAGCATAGATATGCTCCTTTCTTCGGGGGAGGTGATGAATATGCGTGATCCGCAGTACACAGGCGAAAAACTGTCGCCTAAAAGGAGGTACTGTACATACGGATCACGCATAGTTGATGATGGTGCGCCGTACCTGAATCGAACAGGTGACACTGGCGTTAGAAAGACGAAAGTAGTTGCAGTTACCGCTTTTTTCAAGGCGGGATTTTCCATGCTCTACCAACTGAGCTAACGGCGCATATTATATTCCCGGAAACTGCTCCGTATATGGAACAGTCCCGGATAGTGGAAGTCCGAATCTGTCGGACGTGTTTTTCAATGCCCCGCCTTTGGTGAGCGGCGTTTGGAGAACGTTACAAAGCCCAAATTCATATCTCCGTAAAGTTGATTGCTGTATAGGCTTTCACGGCAAAAACCGTTTCCGAATCCTACTAACACACTCAGGCAGAGCATTATTACATATTTTTTTGCCCTGATTCCCGGGCAGGGGTGAAGAAACTGATAGATAGACAGTTCTCCGGGGGTGGTACTGAGCTGATGCAGATTGAACTGCGGCTCAGTGATGAATAAAACAAAGCCCTGTTTTTTTCAGAAAACGGCGTTTGCTGTTTGGGCTTTTAGAAGCGGAACAAGGTGCGAGGAATATAATAAAAATTTTTTCATACCAAATAATTTTTGCTGAATGCACCTTTCGATACAACATAAGCTGATAGCATATAATTCCGGCTCATTACTGCTGTATCACTTCCATGATTAGAGTATAGCATATATTTCCGAAAATGTCATATAAAATTTTCTGCGAACTTGGAACAGTTTTTGGAGTATTGTTGGAAATTGGCGGTGTTATGCGGAATTGGCGGACTTTACTTCAAGTCCGCCTTAGCTTTTTCAAGTCTGTTTTCGAGTACTATCATAACATCGCTCATTTTCATGTCGAGGGCGCAGGCGATACGGTACAGGGTTTCAAGTGTAGGTTTGCGCTCGCCACGTTCTATGGCGCTCAGGTGCGTCCTGCCAATGTCAGCAAGACCGCTGAGGACTTCTTGCGAGATGCCTTTTTTCTTTCGCAGTTCAGCAATTACCTCTCCCACTAATTTTGGGTCAAGGGTTGGTACAAACATATTATCACCTCAGATAATATGATATACCAGTTTAAGAATTTCTCTGACTACATATGTTGACATTTGAATACATATGTGTTATAATCTTTGTAATAGATCGAAAAGAGGTGTCAGTTATGAGTTTTTCAGATGAATTGAATAGTATTGCGAATGAAAATAAGACGTGTAGAGAATGTAATGGTCATTCAAAGTATGATTCGCAAAAAATGCTTCAAGATGTTTTAAAAAAATGTGAATATGCTGCATTAGGTGGTAAAAGTAAATATGAAGGTTACTTTTATTTTAAAACTGCTGATTCTCGAGATTTCTATTATGAGTTCTTGAAAAAAGAATTAAAAAAGCCTGAATATGGTTTTACGAATTTTAAAATTAAGAAGCATGATTCTGTACTGGAAGATGATTACATTCAAATACATATTTATATATCTTGGCTAAAAAAGCCAATAACTCAAAATACACATTCCAATACACCTCAAAGAGCGGCTGTGACTCATGAAAGCCTCGTAAATAATCTTGAGAATGAATTTGAAAAAATGGAAGCAGCCAAAGTGTATAAAGAACAGCGAAAAAAACAATTTAAAGAGATTCACCCTCATGCTGGAGCAATTAAGACTATTCTCATTATTGTAGCCTTTCTTTTCCTTTTATTCTCATGCAACTAAATAGTAAAAAGGCGGACTTTACCTCAAGTCCGCCTTAGCTTTTTCACTATAATACCCCAGCAATTTATCATTTTTCACAAAGGGATTCATGGAAATTTTTACCTGTTCATCAAACTCTGGCTTCTGGGCGATGCGTTCGCTGTCTAAGGGTGAGAGCGAGAAGAAAGCACATTCCGGCTTGCCGTTTTCGCCTGGAATAATTGCGTACCAGCCCTTATTCATGCCGGAAACGTACTGCTGAATGTATTCCTCGAAACTTCCCTTTTCCGGGTCGGCTGTAATTTCACCGATCACCGTATCGGTGAAAGCGTCCGGGGCTTCCTGACTGTAGCTTATGGCGCTCCTCAGAATGGTTTGAGCATTTGCGTTAGCGGCGTATACCAGACTATGTGCGACATGGTCGGCTACCATTAGCATCAGCAGCCAGTACATAAATTGTCCGACTATTCCGGTGAAAGCGTAAAATGTATGCACATTTGAAAGAACGGGCGGTTTTTCACCATTGCGCTCGGCGGATTTTTTTCTGGAGGTGCATGAGAGATACCATATAAATACCCATATCGCCGCAGCGCCGAAGGGTACACACAGGAAGAAAATCACATCTGCGTCCATAAGTCCTCCTAAAAGCAGAGCGCCCGACCGGAAACCGGCGGACGCTCCATAATTACGCACTACGAATTACGCATTACGCATTAAATTTAGCCCATTACGACCTCAACTTCGTGAGTGCCGTCAGCGAAAGCAGGAACGATAGTTCCCTCGATAGCCTTGCCGTCAACAGTCAGGGACTTAACGCCCTTGCAAACGTGGTTGGGGTTCTTAACAGTGATGTTGAATGTTGCACCACGGAACTTTCTTGTAGCTGTGAAGCCGTCCCACTCATGAGGGATAGACGGGTCAACCTGGAGACCGTCAAATGCAGGCTGTACACCGATGATGTACTGAGAAATAGCTACCATGTTCCAAGCAGCAGTACCAGTCAGCCAGGAGTTCTTGCCCTCACCGAATCTGCTTGCGTCCTTACCAGCGATCATCTGACCGTAAACGTAAGGCTCGGTCTTGTGCAGGTCGGAGATGTCCTCGTTGAAAGCGGGAGCGATCTTGCTGTAGTACTCGAATGCCTTGTCGCCTCTGCCGGCATAAGCCTCAGCGCAGATGATCCAAGCATTGTTGTGAGTGAAGATACCAGCGTTCTCCTTGTAGCCGCCGGGATATGTGGAAATTTCACCGTACTGGATATAGTACTTTGTGAAAGCAGGGTTATTCAGCACCAGACCGTACTTAGTATTCAGGTACTTGTCGATAGAGTTAAGGGTCTTGATGTCAGCGCCCTCCTTCTTACCGATCTCAGACATAACAGCGAAGCCCTGGGGTTCGATGAAGATCTTACCTTCCTCGCACTCCTTTGAACCCATCTTCTCGCCGTTAGCGTCATAAGCTCTGATGAACCAGTCGCCGTCGAAAGCGGATTCCATAACGTTCTTCTTCATCTTGTCGATCTCAGCCTGAGCCTTAGCAGCCTCGTCGTCCTTGCCCAGGTGCTTGAGGATACCAACGTAAGAAGGACCAACATATGTGAACAGTGTAGCAACCATTACAGACTCAGCGATCTTTGAGTAGCCGCCCTCAGCAGCGAACTTGGGGTTAGTATAAGTCTGGAAGCTCTCACCGGGCTTATCGGAGAAGCAGGAGAGGTTGATACAGTCGTTCCAGTCAGCACGCATAGCCAGAGGCAGACCATGAGGACCGAGGTTATTAACGATGTGGTAGAAGGAAACGGTCAGGTGATCGAGCATAGTCTGAGCCTTGGACTCGTCGTTATCGTAAGGAACCATTTCGTCCAGGATAGACCAGTCGCCGGTCTCCTTGATGTAAGCGCTAACGGAGAGGATCATCCACAGCGGATCATCTGAGAAGTCGCCGCCGATATCGGAGTTACCCTTCTTTGTAAGGGGCTGATACTGGTGGTAGCAGCCGCCGTCAGGAAGCTGAGTAGAAGCCAGGTCGATAAGACGCTCTCTTGCACGATCGGGGATCTGGTGAACGAAACCGAGGATATCCTGGTTAGAGTCACGGAAGCCCATACCACGACCGATACCGCTCTCGAAGTAGGAAGCAGAACGTGAGAGGTTGAAAGTAACCATACACTGATACTGGTTCCAGATATTGACCATGCGGTTAACCTTATCGTCAGGAGTATTAACATTGAGGATACCAAGGAGGCTATCCCAGGCAGCCTTCAGCTCAGCAAGACCAGCAGCAACCTTTTCAGGAGTGTTGTACTTTTCGATCATAGCGTAAGCCTTTTCCTTGTTGATAGTCTCGCCGTCAGCAAGGAACTTTTTATCCTCATCGTTCTCAACATAGCCGAGAATGAATACCAGAGTCTTTGACTCGCCGGGAGCGAGAGTGATCTCCTTGTAGTGGGAAGCGATAGGTGACCAGCCGTCAGCGAAGGAGTTAGTAGCCTTGCCGTCAACTACAGCCTGGGGATCACCAAAGCCGTTGTACAGACCAATAAATGAATCACGGTCAGTATCATAGCCGTCGATAGTATCATTAACTGTATAGAAAGCGAAGTGGTTTCTTCTGTCTCTGTACTCAGTCTTGTGGTAGATAGCAGAGCCTTCAACTTCTACACGACCAGTAGAGAAGTTTCTCTGGAAGTTAGTGCAGTCGTCCTGAGCGTCCCACAGGCACCACTCAGCGAATGAGAAGAACTTGAAAGACTTAGCGGAGTCGCTCTCGTTTGTGAGAACTACCTGCTGAACTTCACCGTCGTAGTTCTGAGGAACGAAGAAAGTAACTTCAGCCTTCAGACCGTTCTTCTTACCAGTGATGATGGTGTAGCCCATACCATGACGGCACTCATAGAAATCCAGGGTAGTCTTGACAGGAGACCAGCCGGGGTTCCAGATAGTACCATTTTCGTTGATGTAGAAATAACGGCCGCCCATGTCGATAGGCACGTTATTATAGCGGTAACGTGTGATTCTGCGGAGACGTGCGTCCTTGTAGAAGCAGTAGCCGCCTGCTGTATTAGAAATGAGTGAGAAGAAACCCTGGTTGCCGAGGTAGTTTATCCACGGATAGGGAGTCTTAGGGGAATTGATAACGTATTCCTTATTAGCGTCGTCAAAAAATCCGAACTTCATGATCGTACTCCTTTATATTGATAGTCCAAAAAGCGGCAGAAAACGATTACCGCAATTTATCCTATTATAACATATTTTCATATTTATTACAATAGACAAATCAAAAATTGCGGTGTACTATTTTCACCTTAGTTTTTGTACAACTTGCACAAGAAACAAAAAAGCGCCGTACATCGGAATGTACGGCGTTATATAGTTATATACTATTACTTGCGGCGTGTCTTATTTTTTCTGTCGGTGGAGCGCTTGAGATCGCCGATGCGTTCTTCGCTGGACTGTTTGAAGTGGCTCATCATATCCTCGAATGACATCTCAGACTGGGGAACAGTCTTCTTAGGCTCCCATACTACCGGCTTAGGTCTTGACTGTCTTCTGGGCTGACCTTCCTCGCCGCCCTGGAAGCGCTGACCGTCGTTATTTCTGCGATCGCCGCCGGGTCTGCCGCCGTTTCTGCGGGGCGGACGCTGATCGCTGCCGTCGTCCTCGACAGCCTTCTTGATAGAGAGGCTTACTTTACCGGCTTCATTGATGCCGATAACCTTTACAGTCACCTCCTGACCCTCCTGGAGGTGTTCGTGTATATCGTTTACATAGGATCTGGAGATCTCGGAAATATGTACCATACCAGAGCCGCCGCCGTCGATATCGACGAAAGCGCCGTACTGAGCGATACCCTTGACCTTGCCAGTATAGATCTTACCGATTTCAAGCTGCATATGTGATATTAACTCCTTTACAGAAAAGACGTAGGGGATGCCGAAAAATAAGTCTTGTGCAGTCAAAAGGCTCTGAGAGTGCAATCATCAGTCTCGTGAAGCATCGTAGAAGCGGATCTCATCGGGATAAGCGTAACCACGTTCTTCCATAGCGACGCTTTCCATATAATCCGAGATATCCTCGCTGTCCAGATCTCTCTGAAGTTTCTCATTAGTTTCCTTCAGTTCGTCGATACGAGCGTTGATAGTACTCAGTTCCTGCCTTTTCTTGCTGCAATCCTTTTCAACATAGATGAGCATAGCAGAGCAGCCGATGATAGTAGCAAAGGCAACCAAAGCGACGAGAGGCGAGCTGAAAAGACCGTTCTTCTCTTTCTTATGCTTTATTTTTTTCGCCAACTCTTTTCACGTTCCTTCTCTTAATATTTTCTGTTTTATTATACACCACTTTAGCATACTTACGCAATAGGAAAAACGTTTTTTTAATATATATAACAAAAAGATTGTTGGAATAAACAAAAAACGGTATAATTTTTTTGTTCAATAGCACAAAAGCGAGACTAAATGGCTTTATCACCAAGCGCAGTACAGCTTTCAAGGCGGACATCACAGCTCTGCCCAGAGTCAGGGAGTATATGGTGAAGCCGATAGCGTTGCCGATGACGTAATATAGCCGCAGATGCCCCCGTGCAGCACAGGAGGCGAAGAACATGAGAAACAGGGCATATCCAGCCAGCAGCAGGATATCCTCGGCGGCAGTAAGAAAGCGGTTGTGTGGGAGTATGAGCCGGATCGCTCTGACAGCGTCCCGGCACATACCCAGTGGAACTCCGGCAGCCACGGAGAGAATGAGCAGGCGCAGTTCTTCGGGAACGCTGAAGAAAGTTTCCGGCACATTCATCGGAAAAGCCTCCCCAGGGCGGTAAGAGGGCTTTTTCTGTCCTTGTCGCCGTAGACGACCGCCCATATATCGCCGGTAACGGTCATATCGCCGGTTTCCACGCTCATAGCGTCGATATGTAACTCCCTGCCCTGAATAGTGAGTTCACCCAGCTGAGTGTAAAGGCAGATAGCTTTTTCGTCGAAGCTGTCAACATCGGTTATTCCCGAAATAGTAAGGCTTCTGCGGTTTTCGATGATTATGCTGTGTGTCTTATCGGTTATTTTTTCCTGCATAGTGACCCTCCTTTGATCTTCCTTCTGTATTATATTTGCTGGTGGGTTCAAAAATGCGGATAGGGACTTTTTCGGAGGTTTCTTGTTTAAAGTGGCTAAAATTGTGGGGAAAAATTCTCTCGGATTTTAAGGATACTGTACTTGAAAATACTTTGCGAATATGCTATAATTAATAAGCTATCTGAAATATCCGGACGTTGTGTCCGTTTACTACAAAATTTGCGGAGGTCAGTTTTATGTCAGTTCTCGAAATAATCGGCGGCGCTATACTGCTTGTCGCCTGTATACTCATCATTTGCCTGTGTCTCGCTCAGGATCAGAAATCCCAGGACAGTATGACAGCAGCACTTACCGGTTCAAGCTCAGATTCGTTCTACGGAAAGAACGAGGGCAGAACTAAAGAGGCTATCCTCAACAAGATAACAAGAGCGCTGGGTATTGCGTTGTTCGTTATCACTCTTGCTGTCAATATCATTCCGATCTTCACTAACAAGTGATCCTATGCGCCCTGTGACACAAGTCATGGGGCTTTTCCATTTTCAGAAAGGAGCGCAAAATGCCCGAAAAGACAAAGAAAAAAACAGCCGCCAAAAAGATAGTTACGGCTGAAAATTACAAGAACAAGATCGTTACTTTCCTTAATACTTACGGCAAGAAACTTATGCCTCTGAGCGAACTGGAGACAAAGTGCCGCACTAAAAAATCCGGCAGGGAGGAGTTCACTGCCGCTTTTGCACAGCTTCGTGACGAGGGCGTTATCACCGTCCGCAAGGGCATGAAAGTGGCTCTCTGCTCACGAATGGGCTTCAAGACCGGCGAGATCACCCGCCTTAGCCGCACTTTCGGCTTCGCAATGACTGACGAGGGCGTGGAGTACTTTATCCCCGGAAAGTGTATGCTTGGCGCTATGCCTCACGACAGGGTGCTTATTGCCGATATCCCCTCACGCTCCGGCGAACCGGAGGGCGAAGTGGTGGATATACTCTCTTTCGGCAGCAATACCATGACCGGACGCATCGAGTATACCGACGGCGGACTGTACCTTGTGCCGGATATCGCCCCAAGAAACCACGTTATTATCGTTGACAGCATGAGCGTCCCCTACAGCGAGGGAGACAAGGTGCTGGCAGAGATAGTCAGCCGTGGTCAGCGCCACGCTGAACATAAGGTCAAGATAGTTTCCGTTTTTGGAAGCTCGGAGCTTGCTTCTTCCTGCGCCAAGTCAATTATCGCAGTCCACGGCGTGGTTGAGGAGTTCCCCGAAGATGCACTCCAGGAAGCCCGGAAGATAAGCGAGGGCGGCGTTCAGGAGTACAGCTTCAATAACCGTGAAGACCTCCGTGACAAGCCGATTTTTACCATTGACAGCGCAGAGTCAAAAGACCTTGACGATGCTATATCCGTTGAGCGCACCGACCGTGGATATATGCTGGGAGTGCATATTGCCGACGTTTCCCACTATGTCCGGGCTAACAGCGCTCTGGACAAGGAGGCTATGCGCCGTGGTACAAGTATTTACTATGCGGATAAGGTAATACCCATGCTGCCGAAGGAACTTTCCAACGGCATCTGTTCCCTGAATCCCGGCGAGGACAGGCTTACCATGACCGCATTCACCGAAATTTCCCCGGAGGGCGAAATGCTGTCCTACCGGTTCTGCAAGAGCGTTATCCGAAGCCGTGTCAAGGGAGTTTATTCCGAGGTGAATACTTTGCTGGACGGCTCGGCAAGCGACGAAATACAGGAAAAGTACGCCGCCGTTTCCGCTGAGATACCACTTATCCGGGAACTGGCTGACATTCTGCTGAAAAAGAAGAAGCAGCGCCATGCCCCTGAGATAGAGACAGTGGAAAGCAAGCTGATCCTTAACGAGGAGGGTGTCTGCGTGGACGTTCAGCCCCGTGAACGTGGCAGGGCAGAGCGTATAATCGAGGACTTCATGCTTACCGCAAACGAAGCTGCTGCAAAGCTTGCCCGTGAGAAGCAGTCCCCGTTCGTTTACCGTATCCACGAAGCGCCCCCGGAGGAGAAGGTAGCCAACCTTTGTGAGATGCTGAGGAAGTCCGGCGTTGAGTACCCACATTTTGAGGAATTCAAGCCAGCCCATGCTGCACAGATACTTGAAAACGCAAGAGGTACTGAGAAGTATCAGGCAGTGAATATGATGGTTCTCCGGTCTATGGCTAAGGCTAAGTATTCGGAAGAACCGCTGGGTCACTTCGGTCTTGTGCTGGAGGACTATGCCCACTTCACCTCGCCTATACGCCGATATCCCGACCTTTCCATTCACCGCATAATCACCGACATTCTTGCCGGATACGATACAAAATGGCTTGAAAGCCGCTACAGAGGATTCGTTGTGAAGTCCTCCGAGACTTCCACAAATGCCGAGATAAGGGCAGTAGCTATTGAGCGTGAGAGCGAGGACTGCTACAAGGCGGAGTACATGAAGCAGCACATCGGTGAGAGTTTCACGGCGAAAATTTCCGGTGTTACTGAGTACGGCTTCTACGCTGAACTGCCGAACACTGTTGAAGGACTTGTGCATATCCGCACTCTGCCTGAGGGAGAATATGACTATACCGAGCCGGTGGCGCTGACGGAGAAGTTCAGCGGCGTATCCTACAGGCTTGGCGATCAGGTGCAGGTACTCTGCGCTGCGGTGAACGTAAGCGAGGGTATCATAGATTTCGTGCTTGATGATGATGAGTAAGTAAGGGGGACACAGCTATGAAAAAATATTTAGCTTTATTAGCAGCCTGCGTACTTGTATCCGCTTCAGCTGGCTGTTCGTCGGGAAACAGTTCCTCCGGGGACAGCTCACAGACGGCTACAGGCGCAGCCCAGACCACTTCTTCCGGCGAGGACGTTACTGAGCAGACCACCGCAGCTGAGGAGGAAGCCAGTTCCACAACTGCTGGTTCTGCCCAGACCACTACAGCGGTATCATCTTCACAGACTGCCGCATCTTCCACAAGCGGTGCAGCCGGAACTGAGACTACCACTGCGACTACTACAGCCGGAAACAGCGAAAAGGCTGAATTCCAGTACAATTCCGACGGCGCAGTTGAGTTCTCCGGAGATCCTGCCGACCAGAACCAGGACACACTCATTGCAGCAGCCCAGGCGGTGTACGACGCAGCCTGCCAGCAGCAGTACCGTTTCACAGTAGGTTCACCCTACACACTCGACCACGAAACCTATATCGAGAATGATATGGGCTGGCAGTTTTACCTTGTCACAGATGAGGGAATAAACAGTATGGCGGACGTTGCGGCTGACTATGACAAGATATTCAGCAGCCGCTATAATTCGGCAATTGAGGAAGTATTCATGGAAGATGATGGAAAGGTGTACTGCCTTGACGGACAGCGTGGAGCTAACATTTTCTACAGCTACTCTCAGGTAGTGAGCGTGGACAAGATAACTCCCGATGAGATCTTCTTCACTGTTACGAATTACTACGACCCCACCGATATAAACGGCGAAGAACCCTTTACAAATGATGCACAGTTCTCAGTGGTTATTGAGGACGGCGTGTGGAAGGCAGGAGAATTCCTGCTGCCCTATTAATGCGTAATTCGTAATGCGTAATGCGTAATTGCGCTCTGCTAATTCTGTAGCGGTAGTTTACCGCCGCAGTTCATACAAAACAAAAACCGTCCGGCTCACTTGATGAACCGGACGGTATCTTTTTAAATTCGTCGCCGCAGGGCGACACCATAATTACGCATTACGCATTACGAATTACGCATTGATTACGCATTACGCATTGATGACGGGTTCTGAGTTGATGAACATATCGTAGATGCGGCGGATCGCCTCAGGCAGATCGCTCTCGCTTACGCCGATAATAACGTTCAGCTCGCTTGAACCCTGGTCGATAAGCTTAACGTTGATTCTTGCGTGTGCCATTGATGCGAATACTCTCGCAACTGTACCACGGGTATTCTTCATGCGTCTGCCAACTACTGCCAGGATAGCAATGCCGTCCTCGATCTCGATATGGTCAGGTGCGACCTCTCTGCGTATCTCGGACAGTACCTTCTCACGGACAGGTGCAAGCTTCTCGCTGTCCAGAGTGATGCTCATTGTGTCGATACCGGAAGGCATATGCTCGAAAGAAAGACCGTTGTCGTAAAGAACCTTCATGACCTTCATTGCGAAACCGATCTCGTTGTTCATCATTGCCTTTTCGATGTTGATAGTGCTGAAGCCCTTCTTGCCGGCAATACCAGTAATAGTGTGGCTCATGCTCTCCTTGCTGAAGTCGTAGTCGTTGGGAACGATCATAGTACCAGCGTCCTCAGGAGCATTTGTATTGCGGATATTTATGGGGATACCTGCGGAACGTACAGGGAAAATAGCGTCCTCATGGAGTACAGAAGCGCCCATGTAAGCAAGTTCTCTCAGTTCACGGTAAGTGATAGTTGAGATAACGTCGGGGTTATCGACGATTCTGGGGTCAGCTACCAGGAAGCCGGAAACGTCAGTCCAGTTCTCATAGATCTCTGCTCTTACAGCGTTAGCGATGATAGAACCGGTAACGTCAGAACCGCCTCTTGAGAAAGTTCTTACAACGCCCTCAGTAGTTATGCCGTAGAATCCGGGAATAACAGCGTTGTCCAGACCCTTGATGCGCTCACGGACAGCGCTTACAGTCTCGTCCAGCAGCAGATTGCCCTTGGTATCGAAGATGATAACGTCAGCAGCGTCGATGAAGTTGAAGCCAAGGTAAGCAGCCAGAACCTTACCATTGAGGAACTCGCCACGGCTTGCAGCGTAGTCCTTGGCAGGGCGTGCTTTCAGTTCCTTTTCGATAACAGCGAACTCCTCGTCCAGGGAGATGTTCATGCCCAGGTCGGAGATGATGCCGTTGTAACGGTCTTTGATGCGAGCCAGATCCTCGGAGAAATCCTCACCGCTGCCAGCTTTTTCGCAGCACTGATAGAGCATATCAGTAACCTTAACATCGTCCTTGAAGCGCTTTCCGGGAGCGGAGGGAACTACGAACTTACGCTTGTCGTCGCTCTTGATGATAGAAGCGACCTTGCGGAACTGGTTAGCGTCAGCGAGGGAGCTGCCGCCGAATTTAACAACTTTAACTGCCATAATAAACCTGCTTTCTATGATACGGCTTAGCCGAATGATAATTTTGTAACAAAGTCACGATTTCCGTGCAATATACATTATAAACCAAATCCGCCCCAAAATCAATTGATATAAAAGCCAAATTTCATAAAATCTCCCTTTGTTTTTTCGTCGAATACGCCTGTACACCACTGACGGACAACAAGCTGAGCCAGCTTGACCGCTGCCGCTTAGCGAGCGGCGGCGCTTATCACGTTGTCGCTCGTAAACTCGCTTACTGTGTAGAAGTGATGCTTTTGCTGTCGCTCAACCTTGTTTTGCTTGGGACATAGTTCTACTAAAATATTTCGGTAAACTGATGCTTTATTGATCTAACCGAGCGGCTGCCGTAGAAATGTGGACGACGGACTAACGAGCCGGTGAGAGAACGGCGTGCTATTTCGACCTATGAATTTTAGGAAGACAGTGCCGGGAAAAATCGGCAAAGGAGGGGAAAAAGGGGGTTCAGGAAAGGGGAGTCCAGAGGGGAAAACCTAAGGGGGAAAAGGGGGAGGAAATGCCGATTTTTGTCGGGTTTAATTAGTCCCTCCCCCTTTTC
>JAGBJO010000013.1 GCA_017934425.1 Ruminococcus sp. | reverse complement strand
ATAACTACGTCAGAATACATCTGGATGAATCTTCTGTAGCAGTCCCAAGCCCATCTTGCGTTACCGGACTTAGCAGCAATTGTCTCAACAACAGTCTCATTCAGACCGAGGTTAAGGATTGTATCCATCATACCAGGCATTGATGCACGAGCACCTGAACGAACGGAAACCAGGAGAGGATTCTCCTTATCGCCGAACTTCTTGCCTGTGATCTCTTCCATCTTTCCGATATACTCGTTGATCTCGGCCATGATCTCATCACTGATACCGCCGTCCTCGTAGTACTGAGTACAAGCCTCTGTAGTGATTGTGAAGCCCTGGGGAACAGGGAGACCGATGTTTGTCATCTCAGCCAGGTTTGCGCCCTTACCGCCGAGAAGCTCTCTCATGTTGGCATTACCCTCTTTGAAAAGGTAACAATATTTCTTTGCCATTGGTGTATACCTCCAGTTTTAAACATTTGCGGAGAAGTAGTATCATAAGGTAGTCGCATTAATAACCTCTCTCCGACTTACTAATATTATACCATATATTGAGAATTTTTTCCATATGAAATTAGTAGAATTTACGCTATTGAAACTAAGCACTTTGCACAAAATTTTATGAAAAGAAATAAATATAGAAAAAAGTACTTGCAATTATTGTTAGAATTTGTGATAATATATACAAAGACGCTTTTTTGCTGCCATATTCGGGCAGCTATTTCAGGCGTTTATCAAGGAGGAAATTATGAATAAAGCGGTTATACTTGCAGGCGGACAGGGAAAGAGAATGAAGGCTGAGATGCCAAAGCCCCTTTTCAAGGTTCTGGGCGAACCCATGCTGGAGTGGGTCATTTCTGCCTGCGAGGAGGCACAGATCGAGGATATCTGCGTAGTTAAGGGATATAAGGGTGAAATGATTGACGAATACCTGGGCGGAAGATGCAAGAGCGTTCTCCAGGCTGAGAGACTTGGCACAGGTCATGCTGTAATGCAGGCAATGGATTTCCTGAAGGAGGACACTGAGGGAAATACCCTGGTTCTCTGCGGCGATGCACCTTTCATCGACCCGGAGACTATCAAGGAATCGCTGATCGTACATAAGCATGGCGGCAATGCTGTTACCGTTATTACTGCTGAACTGGACGAGCCTAAAGGTTACGGACGTATTATCCGCACAAAGACAGGCATCAGCGGTATTGTTGAGCAGAAGGACGCTACCGAGGAGCAGAGAGCTATCCGTGAGGTAAATTCCGGCGCTTACTGGTTCAGGACTGCTGACCTTATCGATATGCTTGGCAGACTTACCAACGACAATGCCCAGAATGAGTACTATCTTACCGATACAGTGGGTATTGCTGTTGCTGACGGAAAGGGCGCAGGTGCTTACAAGTCCGCAAACGCCAATATCATCAAGGGCGCTAACGACCGCAAAGACCTGCTGGAACTTAACAACTACGCACGCATGGCAGTTATCGAGAAGCACCTTATCAACGGCGTTGAGTTCGTATGCACTGACGGCGTTATTATCGAGAGGGGAGTGGAGATAGGCGCAAATACCCAGATCCTTCCCGGAACTATCCTCCGCAGAGGTACTAAAATAGGTACTGGCTGCATCATCGGACCTTACTCCGTTGCTGAAAACTGCATTATTGGAAATAACGTGGTATTCAATACCGCTCAGGCTTATGATTCAGTTATCGAGGATAATGTTAATGTTGGCCCTTATGTACATATCCGCCCGGATTCTACTGTTAAGGCTGGCGCAAAGGTTGGCGACTTCGTTGAGCTGAAAAACTCCACTATCGGCGAAAAGACCGCTATCGCTCACCTGGCTTACATCGGTGACAGCGACATCGGCAAGAAAGTCAACATCGGCGCCGGCGCTGTTACAGTAAACTTCGACGGCGTTGCAAAGAGCAGATGCGTTATCGGTGACTACAGCTTCGTCGGCAGTAATTCCAGCCTTATTGCTCCTCTGAAACTGGGCAAGGGCGTTTATACTGCCGCAGGTACTACAGTTACCCGTGATGTGCCGGACTATGCGCTTGCTATCGACAGAGGTGAACTGAAAGTTAACGAGGGCTACACCCTTCGCAAGCTGAAAAAGAATACCAAGTAAGAGGAAACTGCTATGAGTAATGGCGCAATTGATTTAGAGTACTACGAAAACGGCATAAAGGAACTTCTCAAAAAGCGTGAGGACGCTGAGGATTGGGCGGTTTCAGTCGTCATCAACGAGGAGAATGCGGATAATATTCCCGTGGGAGCGTCGAAAATGGGCGGACTGCCTGACCTTCCGCCAGGAGTGAATTATCCGGAGCGTGAGCGGTATATCGACGAGCATGACAAGTATTTCAAGAACTTCAAGCTGCCGCTTATCTGCCAGTTAAATCTGGCTGACCTTGCACAGTTTGATATCAAGGACGGACTTCCCAAGACTGGTATGCTATATATCTTCTGGGACGGCGGTGACCCGGACTATTTTAAGAAGAAGTATAATGTACACCCGCTTCGTGCTTATTATTGGAACGGCGATATAAGTACTCTCACACGCCGCAGTGCTGACCCGGTGACTGAGGTTCGCCCGGAGATGAAAGCGACATTTTCGGAGTATAAGGAAACTCTGGAAATGGAAACGGTTGAGTGGGAAGGCATGGTTGAGGATCTGCTGTGCGAGTTTGAATCTGACTGCAAAGATAACGGCATAGACAGCAGGGAACATGAAATGTATGACAAGATACACGACCTGTACTATATTGAAAGTGAAGCCGATATTTACGGTGGCGACAAGATCTCTGGATTCAGGGCAGGCTGTAAGTACAACTGCCCCGGCGACTGGAACAGCTTTCTTCAGCTTGATGAGCATGAGGGGGCGCTCTGGTATGCGTACATTCATGTCAGCACCACTGATGTTAAGGTGAATGGCAAGGAATACAGATATCTCTCTGATGCACCGGAGCAGGTCTGGACAGAACTGTATACAAGCGTGGAATATGATGCTGACTGATTTCATTGTCCTGACAATGGAACATTGAATATGATATAATTAAGGCAACACCGCACAGAGATTGTGGTGCAGATGCGCAGTCAGATTTTTCGGCAGATTGTGCAGAAATTTCGCAGGCATACTGACGTATGTCAAGAAATTTGTGTGCAAGATGCCGGAAAATATGCAAGCAGATGTGCCGCAAAGCCGTCAGGCGGTCTTTGTGCGGTGTTGCCTGAAGCTGTCGCAAACCGGCAGCTTTTATTATTAAGGAGGTAATTTATGGAAACGGTAATTCTTATTATCGGGGTGGTAAACGCAGTATTGCTAATACTTATCCTGATGCGAGGCGGCAAGGTGAACATCGACACAGGCTCGATAGTTTCCTCCGTCAAGGACGGTCTGAGCGAGTCACAGAAACAGCTTCGTGAGGAAGTCTCCGGCAGTGTGCAGTCATCGGTTCGGTCAATGAGCGAGAGCCTTACCACTGTTCAGCGCACTATCGGCGAAAGCCAGGCGGAGAGACTGTACCAGGCGGACAAGCGCATTGCCCAGATGCAGGGAGATATGAGCGCTAAACTGGAAAGTATCCGCAGCGTGGTGGGCGAACGGCTGCAAACAACTATTGACGAGAAAATGGTGAGCTTCGGCACGATGATAAGCGACACCCAAAAACAGGCAGGTGAGGCTCAGAAAACTCAGCTTGACACTATGGACAAGAAACTTCGTGAGAATCTGGCAGCTATGAGCGAATATATGGTTGACCGCCAGGAGCAGTCCGGCAAGAGCGTTCAGGAAAAGCTGGATATGCTTGAAAAGCGCTTCCAGAGCCTTGAAACCTCAGTAAACGAGCGCTTGCAGGGTTTCGGCAAGCTGATAAGCGAGTCACAGACGCAGGCAGGTCAGTCCCAGAAATTGCAGATAGAGACTATGGACAAGAAACTGTCCGAGAACCTGACCGCAATGGGAAAATCCGTAGCTGACCGTCAGGAGCAGTCTGGCAGGGCGGTTCAGGAGAAACTGGAGATACTGGAAAAGCGCTTCCAGACCCTTGAATCCTCCAACAACGAGCGCCTTGACGGTATGAAGCGCACAATGAGTGAGCATCTGGACAGACTTTCTGAGACTAACCAGAAGAAGCTTGACGGCATACAGTCTATGGTCAGCGAGAAGTTGGAAAGCAACCTTCGGGAGTCCTTTAAGGTTGTCAGCGAGCGTCTGGAGCAGGTTCACAAGAGCCTGGGCGAGATGCAGAATATTGCCGCCGGAGTGGGCGACCTGAAAAAAGTCCTCTCAAACGTCAAGACCCGTGGAATCATGGGAGAGATACAGCTTGGAATGATATTGGACGAGATACTTGCACCCGACCAGTATGAGAAGGAAGTTCCCACCATACCCGGCAGTACCAACCGTGTGGAATTTGCGGTTCGTTTGCCTGGTGCTGACGGAGATGGAGTGGTTTATCTGCCGATAGACTCCAAGTTCCCCGGCGATACATACAGGAATTTGCAGGACGCTTACGAATCTGGCGAGCATGACCGTATTGCGGCGGCGAAAAAGACATTGGAGATCGTTGTGAAGAAATGTGCGGCGGACATTCGCAGCAAGTACGTTGAACCGCCGTATACCACGAATTTCGGTGTAATGTTCCTGCCTTTCGAGGGGCTGTATGCAGAGGTGGTCAACAGCGGAATGGTGGACGTATTACAGCGTGACTACAACGTGACAATTACAGGACCGTCCACAATGGCGGCGATGCTCAATTCTCTGCAAATGGGCTTCCGCACACTTGCGATACAGAAGCGCAGCAACGAGGTTTGGCAGATACTTGGCGAGACAAAGAGCGAGTTCGGCAAATTCGAGAAGGCACTGGACGGAGTTCAGAGCAAGCTGAACAAGGCAGGGGAGGAACTGGAAAAGCTGGTTGGTACACGAACCCGTGCTATAAACCGCAAGCTCCGCAGTGTAGAGGCGATAGAGTACGAAGGTGCGCCGGCGCTGCCTGCTGACGATGAGGAATAACAAAAAATCCCGGAAAATATCCGGGATTTTCTTGTTTAAAAGAAATAGCGTTCTTCATTGACACCCTCTCAAAAAGTCAATGAAGAACGCTGTTTCGTTTTTGGCTTCGGCGTACCCTCTATACGCCTCAGCTTACGACCGATACTGATTCCGATGTATCCATAATCCTGAGCAGTTTGCAAATCTTAGATGACGTTTTCACCGAGTTGAAGCTGAGTTTAGGCGAATCAAACATATTATAGGCATTAATGTTCGATAAACAGCTTAATTTGTGAGAATCTTGCGGAGACTATTGCTACATGACCTCCGGCGGAGTTTAGACCGGAGTGCTTTCTGGACTATATTAGTCGTAATTCACAGGACACAACAAATTTTGCAATTTAATTGTGTTGCGGAGCGAATCACCGATTTATCGGTATTTATCGCTTCCGACAATTGTATTATAGACTAAATTTCCAAGATAATCAATTGATAATATTGCTTAGTTTTAGCACTATATTGCTTTAAATATTATAAAAGAAATTATTAACTGCAAATTAATAAAATAATATAAGATACAAATAAATATTTGAGCAATAATTGACTAAATGAACTGAATATGTATAAGTTAATAAATAATAATAATATTAAATTTCCCTGAATAAAGCCGATTCTTAAATGAATAGCCAGCGGCGTTCCACAAATCACTAAAAAGCAATTTTTGACTTGCGATGAACTGATACATTATGCTAAATTACTGATTTTTTGTTTTAATCAAAATGGCGAATTTAAATTTTTCTGATTTTTTTAATATTCTGTAAACGTTCCGTGGAAAAAATAAAAACAGGAGCCGCCTTTTGCTCCTGTTTTATCAGCCGGTCAGAGAATACCCTCTGCCGCCTCCTCGATGCAGTTTTCGTAGTAAGCCTTGCTCCAGTCGTTGTCGAAACTGAATAGCTTCAGGTAGCCGTAAGCGTTCTCCTTTGCGCCCTCAAGCTCCTCCTTGTTGCCGGACTTTGCAAGGATATATACTCCCGTTATCATGATCTCCAGCAGTTTCAGATCTGTTGCGCCCTGGGGCTTGTAGCCGAAGTTCGACAAAAGCTTCAGCGCCTGCTCATAGTGCTTTGCAGCACAGTCTGTCAGTGCCAGGGAAATATACATATCCGCACGCTTGCTGGCATCGACCTTCTCAGAATGTATCTGCATGAAATTGATATTCTCTGTGCGGAAGTCCTCAGACTCACGCCAATGCTCATAAAGGCTCTTATACCTTAATGCCTCGATACAGTAGAAGAACTTATCATCGCCGCTGAGTTTACGTTCTTCCAGCTGATTAAGGTAGAATTCAGCACTGCTTTTTTCGTGCAGGCGCTGATATAGCCTTACGATCTGCACCAGATCCTCAGGTGCAGGTTTCTTGTGGTTATTCAGAAAAGCCTCGGCGTATGCTTCGCAAAGCTCCTTTGTATAGCCGGATTTACAGAACTGCTGATAAAGCTCATCATACTTTTTCAGATCAGCACTGTAATTGGGCAGAAGTGCCTTAGCGCCGGTGGATTTTTTTCTCTCCTGAGTAGACTGCATGGTGAATGCTCCTCCTTAGAATGCTACTTTCCGGGAGAAAGCCTGAGAGTATATCTGCATGAATTTATCTATTTATCACATGAAAGCACGCTCCCAGAGTTATTCTCCGAACATTATCATATATATTTTATCATAAAAGTATTATTAAGTCAATATATCACGGGGATTATTGAATGAAACTGGTATTTTGCACAAAAAATCCGCTTAATTTTTTCCGTTTAACTGCCTTTGAGTTTTCAGAATCTTTAAGCTTATTTAAAGGTTTTGTGGTATAATAGTAGTATACTGGAATAAGTCTATCCAGTGAAAGGAGAGTTTATATGAAGATACTTGTAGTAGAAGATGAAGTTCAGCTGGCTGATGCTCTCAGCGAGATCCTCAGAAGGAATATGTACTCCGTGGATACGGTATACAACGGCATCGACGGTCTGGACAACGGTCTTACCGGCGTTTACGACTGCATTATCCTGGATATAATGATGCCGGGAATGAACGGCATAGAGGTGCTGAAAAATCTGCGCCGTGAAAAGATCAGCACTCCCGTTATCATGCTGACGGCGAAAAGTGAGATCGACGACAAGATAAATGGTCTTGACTGCGGTGCTGATGACTACCTTACAAAGCCGTTCATTACAGGTGAACTTCTGGCAAGAGTAAGGGCGATGACAAGGCGAAAGGGCGATATCGTTGACGAGAACCGTGTGGAGTTCGGCGGAATGGAACTGCATAAGAATACCTGCTCTATAAGCTACGCAGGCAAGGACGTGAAGCTTTCCCTGAAGGAGTATCAGATAATGGAACTGCTTATCGCCAACCCCAGACAGATACTTCCGAAAGAACGTATCATCGAGAAAATATGGGGATACGAAAGCGATGTAGAGTATAACAATATTGAGGTATACATATCTTTCCTCCGCAAGAAAATCAACTCAGTCTCTGCCCCTGTTCAGATAAAGACTGCCCGTGGAATAGGCTATTCACTTGAGTAAGCGGCAGGGAGGTGCCTGAATTGTTCAGAAAGGTACAACTGAAATTCTTTGCCACTATCATATGCATACTTGTGGCGATATTCATTGCCGTCCTCGGCTCGATAAACCTTATAATGGACGCTATCATGGAAAAGCAGAGCAAGTTCGTGCTGAAACAGGTGGCGCAGAATGTGGAGTATGACGAGAATTCACCGAATAACTTCACTTTCACCCGTCCGGACGAGGACAAGCGTCCCTGGTGGGCTCCCTTTGACGACGGCAGAAAGAATAACGGTCAGCCGTCTGATAGCAATATCCCGCCTGCTTCGTCGGAAACTCAGCCAACAACTCAGCCTGTTGAGAGTACATCTGCGGCTACATCTGCAACTACTGCGGTCACTTCTGTTACTACAGCCGTTTCTGCGGCTGAGGAGTTGACAGATGCGCCGGAAATGCAAGAACCTCCGCCGGAGGAGCGCCCAGAACCGGAACATGAGGAGAATGAAGAACCTGAGCCTGCTGAGCCAGCGCCGGAGGTAACTGCTGCCCCTGACCCGACTGTTGCGGAAACTCAGCCGCCCTCGTCTCCAAAGACTGAAAAGGCTACTGAGAAAGCGACTGAGGAAGAAGACAACAATGATGATGACGGTGATGACGATAATGATGACGACGATGACGAGGAGGAACAGCCGACTACAGAGCGTCCCTATGACCCCTGGAGTGGCTGGCAGCCGCCTACGGAGCGTGACAGACGTGACCGTGAGGGCGGCGATAGACGTTGGGGCTTTGATCCTTGGTTCGGTGAGTATCCTGAGATAAAAGAGGACACAGAACCGGATGACGATGAGGAGGAGGACGATAAATGCCCACCCATTATTGGTATGGCACATCAGGGAAGACCACTCTTTGAAGGCGGTATAGTACTTCTGGCAGAAACCTCGCCTCAGACGGAAACTACTGCTCCTGCAACTACTACAACACCGGCAGTTCCACAGGATAACCCTCCTGATAAGCCGCCGGAGGATCAGCAGGGCGTTCAGCCAAGAGAATATATGGACGGCAGAGAAAATGTGCCGAAATCCCTGGGTTCTATCGACTTTTTCATAATCATGGCAGACCAGGAGGGCAACTACCTTGCCAGCCTTAATAACGATGACCTGGACGAGGAAACTGCTCAGAACTACATTACAGCTATCCTTGACAAGGGTCTGGACGGCGGTATGCTTATGGATCAGTACCAGTTCGTTACTGAGCCGAAAACAAACGGCACGCTTATGGTGTTCACCGATAAGAGCGCTGAAATGGACATGATGAACAAACTCCGCAGAACCACGATAATCATTGGTCTTGCAAGTATATTGCTCATTTCAATAGCTTCCTACTTCCTCAGCGGACTTATCGTAAAGCCCATACAGATAGCTTTCGACAAGCAAAAGCAGTTCATATCAGACGCAAGCCACGAGCTGAAAACGCCTCTTGCAGTAATATCCACAAATGCGGACGTTCTCTCCGGCGAGATCGGTGAGAATAAGTGGCTGACCTATATCAAGGATCAGACAGACCGCATGAATATTCTGGTAAATGACCTTCTGAACCTTACCCGCCTGGAGAATAATACTACTCAGATAGTCTACTCCGAGTTCGATTTGAGCCAGGCTATAGAAAGTACAGCGCTTCCCTTTGAGTGCCGTGCATTTGAGGAGGATAAGGAGTTCATAATCGATATCGAGGAGGGACTGCGCCTGACTGCCAGTGAGCAGCACATCAAGCAAATGGCGGCGATATTCATTGATAATGCGCTGAAGTACTCCCGTGCCGGCGGAAAGGTGAAAGTATCCCTTGTCCGTGACGGCGATAAGAAGGTGCTGAGCGTATTCAATACCGGCGACGGCGTAAAGACCGGCGAGGAGGAGAAGATCTTCGAGAGATTCTACCGCAGCGACGAGTCACGAAATCGTGCTACCGGCGGCTACGGTCTTGGACTGGCAATAGCCCGTTCCATTATCGACAAGCACCACTTCAAGATAAACGTTGAAAACAGAGAGGGCGAAAGCATCTGCTTTGTGGTTATAATGTAAAAGAAAAGGTCGGTTCGCAATGAACCGACCTTTGTTTTGTTTAGATATTAAATATTACTCAGCAGTTGTTTCCTCAGCAGCCTTCTCAACGGCTGTACCGCACTTCTCGCAGAAAGATGCACCCTCAGCCAGCTCAGCGCCGCAGTTAGCACATACATTGCCAGCAGGCTCAGCCTCTACAACTACAGGACGCTCGATCTTAGCGCCGCACTTGCTGCAAAACTCAGCGTTCTTGTCGTTTGAAGCGCCGCAGCTTGTGCAAGTAACCTTATCCTCAAGGGAAGCAAGCTGGAGATTCAGGCTCTCAGTCTTTTCAGTCTTTTCCTTGATCTCAGCGATGAACTCTGCGTAAGCCTCGTTCTCAGGATTCTCCTCCAGGAACTTTCTTCCAGCACGCTCATAAACCTGATTGATTTCGGTAGTAAGCTGAGAAAGCTCTCTCTTGATGCGAGACTTCTCCTGCATGATCTTAGCGCTGTCAGAAGCAGACTTAACACCCTTTTCTACAGACTCAGCAGCCTTGCTTGCTGCGCTTTTCAGTGAATCTAAAAATCCCATGGCAATAACCTCCATAAATTAGTACTTATTTCCGCAGTCACTTAATATTTGAACTATACGGAGCTATAAGTTACTATTATTTTACCACATTTTTTTGCAATAGTCAATAGGATACTGGTCATTTTTTCAATTTTTCCGGAGGATTTTCTGCAATGTACCTGTCGAGTATCTCAGAAGCCGTCCGGACGAAGCGGATACATGGGCGGACTTTGTAGTATTTTTCGGTACGCTCCTCAGGCTTGGGGTCACTGGTAACTTTAAGCCCCTGGAGAAGTTCACGGCAGAGGATAGTTCCGTAAGAGTCCCTGAACTGTCCGGCAAGCTGCTGGATACGGCTGTAGTGGGCGGCTTTTTCCTGGTTATCGTCGGTGCTTGTATAGCCGTATAGCAGACCTGCCACCATGAACATGGCAGAGCAAGCGCCGCAGACTTCCCTCATTCGTCCCATGCCGCCACCGAAAGAGGAAGCAAGCAGCAGGGCAGTTTCGGTATCAAGCCCGGTAACGTCGCAGAAAGCGGCAAAAACAGCCTGTGAGCAGTTGCGACCCTGGGCGAAAAGTTCCGCCGCTTTTTCAGAGTGGTTCATTTCCATTATTATCACCTTTCACAGTCTTGCAGCAGCATACACAATGGACTTGTGCAGCGCCGCAGTTTTTAAGGGTAAATGCAAGTTCGGAGAGTGTGCTGCCTGTGGTACACACATCGTCCACCAGAAGCACATTTTTCCCGGCGACCATATCCGGCGCAGTTACCCGGAAAGCGTCTTTCAGGTTAACTTCACGCTCCGCTTTGGTCAGTGTTTTCTGGGGCAGGGTATCGGCGACCTTGATGAGTATGCCGTCCTTTGCGGGAATACCAGTCCGGCGGCTTATTTCCTTTGCCAGAAGCATGGACTGATTGTAGCCACGTTTCCTTATATCTCCGGCAGACATCGGAGCAGGCAGGATAATGTGGCAGATCTGAGAAATGCCACGCTCTGTGAGAATCCGGGTCATAGCGCCGCCGAAAGCGTAGGGAGCGTTTCCGGCGATGCCGTCTTTCATGAGAAATATCGCCGGGTCGGAGTACTTGTCCTTTACGAATGGCGCAGTAAAACTGTCAGCGCCAGTGAGGGCGAAGTTTTCCGTAAACTCATTCAGTTCGCTCCTGCATTTGCCGCAGAATTCCTCCATAGCACCAATAATTTCACCGCACACTGGACAGCGGTTCGGGAAGAAAAGGTGCAGGAGTTTCCGTCTGAGAACGAAGCTCATCAGAAGTACATATAAAGCTGGCACTTTATCATGCCATTGTAGAGTTTGCGGCGTTTCTTGGCTTTAGTGCCGAAGAAGTCCTCGAACTGTTCATGCGGGGAGATTATGTAGGACTGCTTGTCGCCGCCCTTGCCGAGGACTTTTCCCATGACCTTGTAAATGCTCTCGGCTTCACGAAGTTCCAGCAGACGCTCACCATAGGGAGGATTGCAGATCACTACGGAGTTTTCCGGCTGAACGAATCGGCTTATATCCGCCTGACGAACGTCGATCCGGGAACCCACACCGGCTTTCTTGGCATTGTCGATGGTGAGGGTAACAGCGTCGTCGTCGATATCGCAGCCGATAGCTGAGAACGAAGCACTTCTGTCAACTAAGTCGATAGCCCTTGCACGTTCCTCCTGCCATACCTTGTCGGAAATACTGCTCCACTTCTCAGCGGCAAAGCGTCTGTTGATACCTACCGGGAATTTCAGCGCCTTGTAAGCGGCTTCGATAAGGAGAGTACCGCTTCCGCAGAACGGGTCGCATACCACGGATTCCGGGCGGATACGTGCCAGGTCGATGATCCCGGCAGCGAGAGTTTCCTTGATAGGTGCGGCGTTGGAATTGCGTCTGTAGCCACGCTTATGCAGACCCACTCCACTGGTGTCAAGGTAAAGTGTAACGATGTCCTTGAGTATGCTGAAACGTATCTGTACCGGAGGCGCAGTCTCGTCGAACCAGGAAATGCCGTACTTTTCCTTCAGGCGTTCAACTGCCGCTTTCTTGACGATAGCCTGGCAGTCCGGGACGCTGTGGAGGGCTGAGTTCAGGGAGTAGCCCTTAACGGGGAAAGCGTTGTCCTTGCCGATGAAGCGCTCCAGTTCAGCGGCTTTCACGCCCTGGAACAGTTCCTCAAAGGTAACAGCTTTGAACTGTGCAAGTTCGATGAGTACACGTTCCGCAGTAGAAAGGCAGATATTAGCCCTTGCCAGGATATTCTCATCGCCTGTGAAACTGATCCTGCCGTCGCTGACAGTAAGGTCAGTTCCGCCGATCTTGGTTATCTCAAATTTAAGCACGCTCTCCAGACCAAAGTGGCACGGACAGCTAAGCCGAATTGTGTTATTGCTCATAAAATTATCCTCCTAAACAATGACCTGCTTGCGGATATTTCGCAAACAGGTCTTGTTATTATTATTGATTTATACGCCGCCTTCGCCGCCGGCAACTGCTTCACCACCGCCGCCAGCACCGGCATTGGGATCGACCCAGGTCTCACCGCCGCCGCCTCCGGCATTGGGGTCAACCCAAGTTTCACCGCCGCCTCCTCCGGCATTGGGATCAACCCAGGTCTCACCACCGCCGCCGCCGGCATTGGGATCTACCCAAGTCTCGCCGCCGCCATTTCCGGCATTAGGATCAGCTACAACTGCACCGCCGCCTGCGTTGGGGTCAACTGTGCCGCCGGTATTACCTCCGGCATTGGGGTCTACCCAACCGCCGGTATTAGCGCCTGCGTTGGGGTCTGTCTGACCGTTTGCATTATTGGGGTCGGCTGCTGTATTTCCGTTATTTGCATCACCGTTTGTGTTGTTGCCGTTGCCGTTTCCATTGTCAACAGGCATTGCGCCATAGTGACCGCCGTCACAAACAGGTGCGTTTGAGGACTTCCAGTAACCCTGTATACCCTTCGGGCAGTAAGGACCAGCGATAAGTCCGGTAGCAGTACACATAGGTGCTGCCACAACTCCGGGAACTTCATCGAAGTCAGCAGGAGTATCAGTGAAATGAGTATCAGCGTAGTCGCCGATGATGTTTTTCCAGATCTGTGCGGATTTAAGCGACAGAGGGAGAGAAAGGTTAGTGTTGTATTCCTTGTAACCGATAGTGATACCGCTTACGAAGTCTCTTGTAAGACCGACGAAAGTAAGGTCGTACCAGTTATCGGTAGTACCTGTCTTACCGCAGACTACCTTATTGTTAAGGCGTGCAGCAGTACCGGTACCGTTTTCAACAACGTTCTTGAGCAGACGGTTCATAACGTAAGCTGTTTCAGGTGAAACGGCTTCTCTTGCGTTGCCGTCGTTGGAGTAGATGACCTTGTGGTTAGCGTCCTCGATACGGGAAACGATGTGGGCTTCGTTGTAGATACCCTGATTGCCGTAAGGAATATAAGCGTTTACAAGGTTTTCAAGGGTGATACCCCATGTAAGAGAACCTACTGACAGAGGCGAATAACCCTTATCCTCCTCGTCCAGCTTCATACCCATTTTCTCGGTACAGAACTCCCATACCTTATCAATAGTAAGGTCACGGCAGAGCTGAGCAGGAACGGTATTGAATGACTTTTCGAGGAAGTAGTAGATATTGTGGTAAGCGTGGGAAATTGATGTATTTGAGTCAGTGGAGTAGTTTGTAGGCCAGGGCTTGCCGTCCAGTTCCATGATAGCTTCGTCCTTGAAGACTGAGCCCCAGTGGATATAGTCGGTCTCAAGTGCAAGACCGTAAGTTGAGATAGGCTTCATGGTAGAACCGATCTGACGGGGTTCGGTAACAGCATAGCTTGTACCGAGAGCGCCGACCTTTTCGCCCAAGTTACCGACCTGGCACATAACTGAGCCGTCGTATCTCAGGGCAACGAAAGCGATATGGGGGAGCTGTTCTTCAGCTTCACCGTCGCCGTCCAGGTCAACCCATTTCTTTACAGACCACTCGTCAACGATGTTGTTGATATCCAGCATTTTCTCCTCAACGTAGGACTGCATCGGCTCGTCGATAGTGGAGTAGATGCGGAAGCCGCCCTTGTTGATACGCTTGATAGCTTCTTCCTGGTCGATGTTGTACTGCTCCATAAGGTAGCCGGCAGCCTCATACATCATAGCATCTACTTCCCAGGTGTAAGTCTGCTGTGACTGCTCCATTTCCTCCAGGTCGATCTCCGGGTGGAGTTTCTTGTACTCCTCGGAATCGGTGTAGAGGATATCGGTATTCAGGTATTCCTGATACTCGTCATAGGTGATAGCGCCGTTCTTGTAAAGCTGCCAGAGAACGTACTGCTGACGTGTCTTGTTATTAGCCTTACCGTCACGGATAACTCTGCCCTCGTCGTCCTCATACTCAACGAACGGGCCGTACCACTCAGGTGACTGAGGGATAGCAGCCAGGACAGCGGCTTCCGGAACAGTCAGTTCCTCGACGCTCTTACCGAAGTAACGTGTAGCCGCAAGCTGTATGCCGTTGATAGGGCCGCCGAAGCCGATGTAGTTGAGGTACTCCTCCAGGATCTCGTCCTTGGAGTAAGTCTTTTCGAGCTGCATAGCGGAGAATATCTCACGGATCTTACGCTGAGGCGAATGTTCGTTATCGCCGGTAAGGTTTTTGATAAGCTGCTGAGTGATTGTTGAACCACCCTGGTCAGTGTTGTAGAAGTGGAGGAACATATTCAGGAAAGCTGAAAATGTACGCTTGTAGTCAACACCGTCGTGGGTGTAGAAACGCTCGTCCTCGGTGTATACGAAAGCATTGCGGACGTGCTGGGGGATCTTGTCGATAGTGACGGGGATACGCTGAACGTCCACCTTGATCTTTTTGAGGACTTTAAGCTGAGCCTCGCCGTTTTCGTCAGTCTCAGTGCCGTAGAAGTAGGTATCGCTTCCCGACTCAAGTTCTTGCAGCGTGATGCTGGTTGAGTCCTCCATAAAGTCAAGAACGTACACTGTAAGCGCCGTAGCGACGATAGTGCCGGTAATGACCATAACAAGGAACAAAGAGAGCAGGGTAGTGGCGATCACCATGAAGAATTTTTTCAGTATAACAAGAAATATATTCTTCTTCTTTTTCTTCTTCTTTGGCGTTTGACCGTTTTGGTTGCCTTTAGCCATTTTATTAAATAGTCTCCTTTCTGAATCTATGCGTAAATATACATAATATCATTATAGCATCAAATTTCCTCTTTGTAAAGTTATTTTTTATATTTGTTTAATTTAGCAAAAATCGGGAAGAATAAGGACAGAAATTTTGATAAGGAGTGATCTGTATGTTCCGAGCAATAGACAAGAGGGTGTACTTCACACTTATGACAGCCCTGACTGTATCGGGGTTCATAGTGATATGTACACTTGGGCAATCCCTGCACAGGCAGAAGGTGGCGGCGAAGATGTCGGTACCGGAAATGGCGGTAAAGACCGGGTACACCGTCCGGGAATACAACGGCAGGATAGGGGTATTCGCCGGGGAAAGCAGCCAGCCTTTCCGTATAATCAGCTATGACGTCAGCCTGATGCCGGAGTTTGACCGTGAACAGCTTCGTGAGGGGATAACCGTGGAGACAGAGTACGAACTGAACCGGTTCATTGAGGATATTGCGAGCTGACCGCTCCATAATCGTAAACGCAGGCGCTTATGCCCTCGACGGAGTAGCCGCTTATGGACCAGGGGGAGAAGTAAAGGGTGTAGCTGATAAGGTATTGGGTGCCATCGACGGTGATGTTTCTGGTGTATTCCGGGTAGCGGTTTTCGTCGGTGGAATGGGTCATAGGCGGCATATGCGAGGGCAGGGGAATGTCACTGACGACCCTTGCAAGGTGGAGTTTCCCCTGGTCAGAGGTATCGTTCCATTCCTCCTCGGTGATGCGCTTGCGGTAGTATCGGGGTAATTCGTCATAGTCGATGACGCTTGACATAGTTATGCCGACACCACGTTCTTCGCCAACGTAGTTGATAACATATTCTCTACAGCATAAGTCCTGAGAAGCCACTATAATAAGCAGGAAATAGCCAACGATCACCGACACGAATGCCCATAGTATTATCCATGATACGTTATAAACGTCTATCGTGAAGCGCCGTTTCATTTTCTGTT
Organism: Ruminococcus sp.; assembly: GCA_017934425.1. Taxonomy (GTDB): domain Bacteria; phylum Bacillota; class Clostridia; order Oscillospirales; family Ruminococcaceae; genus Ruminococcus. The sequence goes on along the minus strand of JAGBJO010000013.1, from coordinate 5,284 downwards.
CCTCTTTTTCTTTTTGCGGACTGAGAAGCCGAAATCGCCAAGTTTTCTGCCGAGAGCGAAGTATTCGCCGTGGGCATAGGCGGCAAGACCACATTGTTGTAAATTCAGTTTACCCTTGCTGTCAATATATTTTTCATCTGCGATAACTCCCACTATTTCCGCCAGGAACATGGTATGTGAGCCGAGGAGTTTGCTTTCCGTGACACGGCACTCCAGACTGACCGGACACTCCTCAATGATCGGCGCAGAAACGTTCTTAGCCGGAGCAGGTGTGAATCCGCAGGAGGCAAATTTGTTGGTATCTCTGCCGCTTTTCACGCCGCAGAAGTCGGTTTCCTTGACCATTGCGGAGGTAGTCAGGTTTATGACGAACTCGCCGGACTCCTTTATAATATCGTGTGAGAAACGTTCCGGGCGGACGGATATATAGGTCATAGGCGGGCGTGTGCAGACTATGCCAGTCCAGCCGATAGTGAGGACGTTGGGCTTTTCGATAGTTCCGCAGGTGACGAGGGCGGCAGGAACAGGCGCAAGCAGGGCGCTGCCTTTCCAGTATTGTTTTGACATAAGATCACTCGCTTTCAGTAGTATTACATAATTATACCATTTAAAACAGCCGATTTCAAGCACCAATAAAAGCAGGAACAGCGAAGCACCTTCCGTGCCGCAGAGGACGGCGACCGGCTGCCGTAGAAATTTGGACGACGGACAAACGAGCCGGCGAGAGGAAGACGTGCTATTTCGACCGACGGATCGCATGACAACAGTGCCGGAAAAAATCGGCAAAGGAGGGGAAAAAGGGGGTTCAGGAAAGGGGAGTCCATTGGCAGAACGTCATGGAAACAAGCCATAAATAATAAAAAACGTGCGACCTGAAAAAATCCCCCACCAAAAAAGAGAGTCTGAGAGAATCCTCTCAGATAAAAGCCACAGCGACACATGAGCGCCAACCGCAATTTTTGAACAATTTTATCGGAAAAACTGCGTGATTTCTTTGTTTAATTTGTTAATGATAATTTGCACTAATCATTTGTTGCGAAAAGCATAATATGTCAGTTACTTAGTATTATCTGTCATTGCTTTTTTCGGCGTTTTCACCTATAATATAGACAGTGAATAAAACGGTTCACCGGCTTGCACAAGGTAAGCCCCATATCATTATATTTATACTTATGGAGGGATCCACTATGAAAAACAATGGCATGAGAAAAAAGATTGCCGCTATCGCTGCTTCTGCTGTTATATCAGTTTCAGCTGTTTCCGGCACAGTAGGTATTTCTGCAATGAATTTCGCTTTCCCCACACTCAGCGCTTCCGCTGCACAGGATAGCGTAAAGTTCTGTGATGCTGTAGGCTACGGCGAGGCTGTTTATGCTACATGGTACACAGTTACAGGTGCTACTGGCTACAACGTTTACGTTGACGGCAACAAGATCGACTCCATGCTCATCAGACAGTACGACGGCTACATGAGAGCTGATATCCCTGGTCTGAAGGCTGGCAGTCACACTATCAAGGTAGTCCCAATTATCAGCGGCAGCGAGAACGCTTCAAAGGGAGCTGAGACAACAGCTACAGCTTATGCTCACGACAGAAGCGGTTACGGCTTCGTAAACGGCACTTCCTCCGGCGCTTACAATGAGGACGGTACTCTCAGAAGCGGCGCTACAGTTATCTACGTTACAAATGCTACCAAGGACACCGTTAAGGTGACTCTCCCCGACAAGAAGGGCAATGCTACTGAACTCACAGGTATCCAGAACATCATCACAAACCTCAAGAGCAATTCAAGCGCTGGTCCTGTTTGTATCCGCTTTATCGGAAATATCTCCGACCCCGCTAATATGCCCAACGGTGACCTGTACATTGATACAGTTTCCTGCGGTCTGACTATCGAGGGCATCGGTAACGACACTACTTTCAACGGCTTCGGTCTGGTCATGAAGAACAGCTCAAACATCGAGGTAAGAAACCTGGGCTTCATGAACTGCAACAGCAGCGAGGGCGATGACTGCGGTCTTCAGCAGAAGAATGACCACATCTGGGTTCATAACTGCGATTTCTTCTACGGCGACGCTGGCTCTGATGCTGACCAGGTAAAGGGCGACGGCGCACTCGATACCAAGACTTCTACTTATATCACCCACTCCTACAACCACTTCTGGGATAACGGAAAGTGCAATCTCCAGGGTATGAAGTCCGAGAGTACTGAGAACTACATCACTTACCACCACAACTGGTATGACCACTCTGATTCCCGTCACCCCAGAATCAGAACTTGCACAGTACATATCTACAACAACTACTTCGACGGCAATGCTAAGTACGGTGTAGGCGTTACAATGGGCGCTTCTGCTTTCGTTGAGAACAACTATTTCAGAAATTGCCCCAAGCCCATGATGAGCAGTATGCAGGGTACTGACGCTCTGGGAGAAGGTACATTCTCCGGCGAGACAGGCGGTATCATCAAGTCATTCAACAACATCATGGTTGACGCTAAGAGCTACATCACTTACGCTGACGATAATTCAAGCTTCGACGCTTACGAGGCTAAGTCCAGAACTGAGACTGTTCCTTCTTCTGTAAAGACTCTCTCTGGCGGCACTACTTACACAAACTTTGATACTAACGGCTTCTACAGCTACACTCCCGATGATCCTGCTGACGTTCCCGGCATCGTTACTTCCAAGGCTGGACGTGTTGACGGCGGTGATCTGAAGTGGAATTTCGATAACTCAGTTGACGACGCAAGCTATGCTGTAAATGATGCTCTGAAGGCTGCTATCGTTTCCTACAAGGATTCTATCGTAGCTATCGGCAGCGGATTCTCTGAGAGTGCTGACGTTACTCCTGTAGTTACTGATATCCAGACAACTACTACCACAACTGCTGCACCTGCTGTTACTACTACAACTACAACTGCTGCTTCCGTAACTCCTGTTGCTACTGGCGATGTTATCTACGCTTCACCTGACGGCAAGGGCGACGGTAAGTCAATGAGCAATCCTACTGACGTACTTTCCGCTATCAAGAGCGTTCCCGCAGGCGGCACTATCTACCTGCTTGAGGGTACTTACAAGTACAGCAGCACTATCAAGATCGAGGAAAGCAACGCTGGCAAGAACGGCGCTTACAAGACAATTTCTGCTTACCCCGGCGCTACAGTCAAGTTCGACTTCTCCGGTGAGAGCGTTTCAAACTCCAGCTACGGATTCGTTCTGGACGGCTCTTACTGGCACTTCTACGGCTTCGAGATCGCTAACGCAGGCGATAACGGTATGCTCCTCTCCGGCGATAACAACATCGTTGAGATGATGGTATTCAACGGCAACCAGGATACAGGTCTCCAGATCTCACGCTACAACAGCAGCTATGCTACAGTAGCAGAGTGGCCTACAAATAACCTTGTTAAGAACTGCACATCCAAGAACAACTGCGATGATGCTACTATGGAGAACGCTGACGGTTTCGCTGCTAAGCTGACCTGCGGCGAGGGCAACGTTTTCGACGGCTGTATTTCCTACAACAACTCCGACGACGGTTGGGATCTCTACGCTAAGGAAGCTACTGGTCCTATCGGTGTGGTAACTCTCAAGAACTGTATCGCATTCCGCAACGGTTTCACCGAGGACGGCAGAGGCTACGGCAACTGCGACGGTAACGGCTTCAAGCTCGGCGGCGGCGGTGTTGGTACTCGCCACATCGTTGAGAACTGCCTTGCTTTCGAGAACCTCAACTGCGGTTTCACCGATAATAACAACCCCAAGTTCGGCGACATGAAGGACTGCACAGCTTACAATAACGGTATCGGCGGCAACGGCAAGGGCAACTACTTCGTATACCGCAACGATGCTTCTACAACACTCACAAACCTGCTCTCTTACTACAATACTTCCAAGGTTTCCAAGACCAATGCAGCAGGCATCAAGCTGGCAAGCGACAAGTTCGTTGGCTACATGACAAACTCTATCCACTTTAATAACAACGGCAGCTACTACTTCGTTAAGTCCAAGACTTCTATCGCAAGCGGCGACAAGACTGGCGATGTTGTAACACCTGCTGATTCAGATTTCATCACACTGAGCGTTCCTGCAATGGGTACAGATTTCCACACTGCATGGAGAAATGCTGACGGTTCACCTAACCCCGGCGGTTTCGCTGAGACTCCTTCAAGCGGCACTTATGCTTCACTGGGTTACCATATGTACAACGGCACTCAGCAGACAGTTGTAACAACAGCTTCTACACCTGCTCAGACCACATCTACTACAACTACTTCCACTTCTTCTGTAACACCTGTTTCAGGCGGCTACGTTCACAACTTCACAGCAAACGGCACAGCAAGCAGCTTCTACACAATCTCCGGCAACCTTTCTACTTCTAAGGGCACAGTTACCTACAACGGTCTGACACTTACACAGTGCCTCAAAATGGAGACAGCTACAAGCATCAGCTTCAACGCACCTTCCGCTGGTAAGCTTACTCTGGTATTCGCTGAGGCTACAGCAAACGCTAAGATCGACGGTGTTAAGGTTGATTCTGTAAACGGTATCCTGACTGTTGACCTTGCAGCCGGTGAGCATACTATCACAAAGGGCGATTCCGCTAACCTGTTCTATATGACATTCGTAGGCGGCGACGCTCCTGCAACAACTACAACTTCTGCAACAACTACTACCACAACAGCAACAACTACCACAGCAACAACTCCTGCAAATATCGTTTACGGCGATGCTGATAACAGCGGTGCAGTTTCAGTATCAGACGTAGTACAGGTACTCCAGTTTGCAGCTAACAACTCCAAGTATCCTCTGGACGCTGACGCACTCAAGAGATGCGATGTTAACCTGGATAACGTAGTAGATGCAAACGACGCATTCCTCATTCAGCAGGCTGACGCAGGTCTTATCACACTGCCTGCAACAAAGTAAGATCACTATATTTCAGCAAGCTCCCATAAATATAATGATATATGGAAAAAGGGGTTCTTTCGGGAACTCCTTTTTTCATGCCCGGAAATTCAGGCGGCGGAAAAATTACCACGGCAACAGCATTTACTTTTTTTGAGGATTATTTATGTCGCCAGTTTGTTTTTTGAGAGTTGCCACTCTCCAACTCGCCGCATCACCAAAGGGGACAACCCAAGGTGGAAAAGGGGGAGGGACCAATTAAACCCGACAAAAATCGGCATTCCCTCCCCCTTTTCCCCCTTAGGTTTTCCCCTCTGGACTCCCCTTTCCTGAACCCCCTTTTTCCCCACCTTTGCCGATTTTTCCCGGCAAGT
>JAGBJO010000012.1 GCA_017934425.1 Ruminococcus sp. | reverse complement strand
TTCTGATATACAATGGAAAACTACCGGTTTCCGAAGAAAGCCATGCGCCGGAATTATTTCCGGCGACAGGCTGGTAAGGATTTGTCCTTTCTTGGGCTACAGAAAGACTTGCCGGGAAAAATCGGCAAAGGTGGGGAAAAAAGGGGTTTAGGAAGGGGGAGTCCAGAGGGGGAAAACCAAGGGGAAAAAGGGGGAGGGAATGCCGATTTTTGTCGGGTTTAATTTGTCCCTCCCCCTTTTTCCACTTGGGTTTCCCCCTTTGGCAGAACGTCATGGAGACTAATAATAAACAGAAAAAGAAACGTGCGACATAAATGATATAAAAAGAAAAAAGTTTTTACCAATTAAGAAATATTTTTTCAGCTTGATATTTATTTAAATGTGTGGTATAATGTTTACAGACTGCTTTCAGTTTGTATTTTACTGACTTTTCAGGAGGTCTTATGGATATAATTCTTGCATCAGCTTCACCCCGCCGTCGGGAACTGCTGAAACTTATAACTAAGAACTTCACCGCCGTTGCCATTGACGCTGACGAGTCTCTGGACGACAATATCAGCGCCGAAGACGCTGCCGCTGTGCTTTCAAAACGCAAGGCACAGGCTGCCGCCGAAATGTACCCAGATTCGCTGGTCATTGGCTGCGATACCACCGTCGTCATCGACGGCAAAGTGCTTGGAAAACCCCATGACCCTCAGCAATGCCGGGAGTTTCTCAGACTTCTCTCCGGCAGACAGCACCAGGTCATAACCGGTTATACCGTTATCTGCGGCGACAAGTGCGTTACCGGAAAGGAAGTCACCGATGTCAGCTTCCGGACGCTTTCCGATGAGGACATCGACTGGTACATATCCACCGGCGAACCCTTTGACAAAGCCGGAGGTTACGGTATTCAGGGAAAAGGTGCGCTCCTCTCAGACGGGATCAGGGGCGATTTCTACAACGTGGTAGGTCTGCCGGTTTCGGCACTTTATCAGGTTCTTAAAACATTTAATATACAGGAGGACTAAATCATGAACTCAACCGCTTTTCACTCAGGGGACATTCTTATCCCCAAAAAGGGTACTGATATGGAAAAATGGGCTGTTATCGCCTGCGACCAGTACACCAGCGAACCGGAGTACTGGGATAAGGTATGTCAGACAGTAGGCGACGCTCCCTCTGCTCTCAGCCTTATCCTGCCGGAACTCTATCTGGAGGACAGCGACGTTTCAGAACGCATCAGCAATATCCACTCCGCTATGGAAAGCTACCTCTCACAGGGTATCTTCGAGGAGTATAAGGACGCTATGATATACGTGGAGAGAGTCCAGAGCAACGGTATTCTCCGCAAGGGCATCATCGGTACTATCGACCTGGAGGAATACGATTTCACTAAGGGAAGCACTTCTCAGGTAAGAGCTACAGAAGCTACTGTTGTGGAGAGAATTCCCCCCAGACTGAAAGTTCGTCAGGGCGCACCCCTTGAACTGCCCCACATCATGATACTCATTGACGACCCGGAAGATAAGGTCATGTGCTGCATTGATAAGGACAGCGCACAGAAGCTTTATGATACTTCCCTCATGTGCGGCGGCGGAAGCATTTCCGGCTATCTGCTTGGAAAAGAGACTCAGGAGAAGATCGACAAGGCTCTTGCTGCGCTGGCTGATCCGGAGAAATTCGCTGAAAAGTACGGTCTTGCAAATACTCCCGTTCTCCTTTACGCCATGGGCGACGGAAACCACTCACTGGCTACTGCTAAGGAGTACTACGAGAACCTGAAAAAGCAGGGCGATGCAGAAGGTCACCCGGCAAGATATGCGCTGGCTGAGATAGTTAATCTCCACAGCGATGCACTGAAATTCGAGGCTATCCACCGTCTTGTATACGATGTGGACTGCGATGACCTGCTGGCAAAAATGACTGACGCACTTGGACTTTCAGACAGCGAGGCTGAGCAGTATGTCATCATCACAAGAGACGGCAATGAGGAGAAGAAGTTTATCCACAACACAAGTTCAAACCTTTCCGTCGGCTCTCTCCAGAATTTCCTTGACGGCTATATCAAGACAAATGGCGGCAAGATAGACTATATCCACGGCACTGACAACGTTAAGGCACTTGCCAAGAAGCACTCCGGTCTTGGCTTCATACTGCCGGATATGGACAAATCCCAGCTTTTCCCCACCGTTATCAAGGACGGCGCTCTGCCCAGAAAGACTTTCTCTATGGGTCACGCTGACGATAAGAGATTCTACATCGAGGCAAGAAAGATAAAGTAACAGTCTGCTGGCAATATACTGAAAAAGAATGTCCTTTAAAAGGACATTCTTTTTTGTCGATTTCTGTTGACTTTAGACCAGGTATGTTGTATAATTATACTATATATACTCGGAAGCTGTATGCCGATAATCTACAGCTGCACACTTCACATCTGTGCATGGAGCATTTTATGAGTATTTTTGATCTATCCAAAAAAACTCCCCAACTTAGCCACGACTGGATCGTTTTTCAGCAGTTCGTGGGTAATATTGGCGCTTTCACATATATTGCCAAAGATAAGGCAGCTCATCTTGATGATGCTGCCTGCCGTATGCTTGCCTGTGCTGAAAGACGGCTCAACGAATTCGAGTTCTTCAACCTGCTTGAAAAGATCTCAAAGTCTCCAGTGGAAGGTCAGAAGCATATCTACCGCTTTGAAAACGGTAATACCGTCCGTTTCATCAAAATGAACATATACGAGAGCAGCGACGAATGGCTCGGCTTCGTCCAGGACTTTACCCGTCAGATCGCAGAGACCGACAGAAATGCCGGTTTCATTGACTATGACCCGGTGACACGTCTGCCCTCTTACCCGTCTTTCTCCCAGAAAATCAAGAAACTTCTCCCGGAAGTCCAGAACTGCTGCCTTGCTACCCTCTTTATCAACGGTGTTGAAAAACTCGGCTCGTTCCTGACCGTTGACAGTACCAATAGCTGTATAACTTCCGTTGCGGAATCACTCAAAAGCTTCGCCGGCGATAACGTTATCATCGGTGCTAAGTCAAACTATGAGATATTCGCTTTTTTCAGGGATATGGACAAAATGCAGATCTATACCCTCCTCAACAGTATGGACGAGGCTGTTCAGAACTGCGTCCTTACCGACGACTTCGGTGAGATCATCGACATCTCCGACAAAAGCCGCCTGAGCCTTTCTATCGGCTGTTCTTCCTACCCCGACGAGGCTTCCGACTTCAATACCCTGGTGAACTATTCAGAGTTCGCCCTCTATGAAGCCCGCACAGACCGCCGTCACGTTATCAACTGGTTCTCCGAGGAAAGCTATATCCGTGAAAAGGACGCTTACCGCAATGCTCAGCTTTTTTCACGTATCATTCAGGAAAATCTCCTGACATACTACGTTCAGCCTATCGTTGAGACTACTTCCGGCGAGATAGTCGCTTATGAAGCACTGATGCGTACTTCCAGCGATATCCGTATGTCTCCCAGGCAGATACTCTCTATCGCTGAAAGCCAGAATAACCTCTACGCTATCGAGAAACTCACCTTCTTCAATACCATGAAGCTTCTCAGCGAGAATCAGCAGGTCTTCACCGAGAAAAAACTGTTCATCAATTCTATGTCCGACTCACTCCTTTCCGAGGACGACTTCAATGAACTTTACCTCACCTACGGCGAACTCCTGGAAAAGACCGTCATCGAGATCGTCGAGGATAACGACGCTTCCGCTGAGGCTATCCAGACTATCCGCAAGCGTATGTCCTTCATGCACTGTCAGCTTGCTATCGACGACTACGGCACCGGCTACTCCAATAGTTCCAATCTCCTTAAATACAAGCCCGATTACGTCAAGATCGACCGCTCGCTTATCAGCGATATCCACAACGACCTGAAAAAACAGCAGCTCGTTACCCAGATAATTGAGTTCTGCCGGGATAACCAGCTCCAGTCACTTGCTGAGGGCGTTGAGACTTCCCAGGAAATGAAGACCGTTATCCGCCTGGGCGTTGATCTTATCCAGGGCTACTATACTTCAAAGCCCAAGCCCCTTTTCCTTAACAGCATCGCTAAGGACGTTAAGGACGAAATTATCCGCACTAACCTTGAATCCCGTCCCGACGGCTCTAAAAAGGTCTACGCTGCCCGTAATGATACGGAACTTGACCTGCTCCGTCTGGCACTGGAAAAGTACACCGATATACACATCTATCAGAGTAAGCTGACTATCGTCGGTGACCCTGACAAGCCTGTGAAGATGAATATAACCATTATGGATAACCACGCCTGCGAACTTACCCTCCGCAACGTTAATATGGTAAGCGGCAACAGCAAGCCCACTATCGTGGTCGGCGAGTACGCACGGCTTGTGCTGAATGTCTCCAAGAATAATAAACTCGGCTACTCCGGTATCTACGTTCCTATGGGAAGCCAGTTCGAGATCGGCGGCAAGGGCAACCTGACTATCGACTGCTACGCCTCTCAGGGTATCGGCATCGGCAACGATTATGACCACGGCTACGGCGATATAAAGGTCGATATGCAGGGTACTCTCGAAATCATCTGCAACGGCGTTGAAACTATCTGCATCGGCGGCGGCTATAATGAGGACGATTCTATGATCGACCTGGCTGCCGGTACTGTCAAGATATATATGTACAGCCATAACGGTCTGGCAATAGGAAGCTTCAACGGCGATGCCAATATAAATATCTCCGAGGACTGCAACCTTGATGTTACTGTCTCCGGAATCAAGATAACCGGTATCGGAAGCTGCAAGGGCGTTGCCAACGTCACCACAAGCGCCAATATCCATATGAACTGCACCGGCGCTAATGCTGTCGGAATAGGCGTTCTTGAGGAGGGCGAGGGAAGTATCATCGTCCGCAAGGGCAGGATAGAGATGAAGATGCGCTGCGCTAATCAGACCGGTATCGGCGCTATCCGTGGAAGCGTGAATACACGCATCAAGGACGCTGAGATAATCATCGACGCTGAGGGCGATTTCGCCACCGGTATCGGCGACTCCACCGGAAGCGGAAATGTCTCCGTGGTGGACTCAGTTGTTACAGTTAATATGCTTGCGGCTAATCCTTCGGATATGTCCGCAGGTTCAGGAGATCTGACTGTACAGAACTCCACTATAAATTCCCTTGTGAATAACAAGAGGATAATCCATAATTAACGGTGCGGCTACTCGCACCATTTCAGAAAGGTAATGATAAATAATGAAGCTTGGTATGGTTGGTCTGCCTAATGTAGGCAAAAGCACTCTCTTTAACGCACTCACAAATGCAGGCGCTGAGTCAGCAAACTACCCGTTCTGCACTATCGACAAGAACGTAGGTATAGTATCAGTCCCCGACGAGAGACTTGATAAGCTGGCTGAGATGTATGAGCCGGATAAGTTCACTCCCGCTACTCTGGAGTTCGTGGACATCGCCGGTCTTGTAAAGGGCGCTTCAAAGGGTGAAGGTCTGGGTAATAAGTTCCTGGCTGATATCCGTGAGGTGGACGCTATTGTCCATGTTGTAAGATGCTTTGAGGACCCCAATATCATTCACGTTGACGGAAGCATCGACCCCGCCCGTGATATTGAGACTATTAACCTGGAGCTTATCTTCTCCGACATCGAGATGATCGAGCGCCGTATCGACAGAGCTAAGAAGGCTGCAAAGGGCGATAAGAAGTTCCTTATCGAGGTCGATTTTCTGGAAAGACTGAAGGAGCATCTGGAAAACGGAAAGTCCGCCCGTGGTTTCGACTTCACTGACGAGGAGAGAGAACTTATAAAGTCCACTCCCCTGCTTTCTGCAAAGCCTGTTATCTATGCAGCTAACCTGTCCGAGGCTGATTTCACAGGTGATATTGAGAATAACCAGGGCTACAAGAGAGTATGCCAGATAGCTGCCGAGGAACACTCTGCTGTACTGCCTATCTGCGCACAGACTGAGGCTGAGATAGCTGAAATGGACGAGGAGGACAAGAAGATGTTCCTGGCTGAGCTGGGACTTGAAGTTTCCGGTCTGAACCGTATCATCAAGGAGGGCTACTCACTTCTTGGACTTATCTCATTCCTGACAGCCGGCAAGCAGGAAGTCCGTGCATGGACTATTACCGAGGGGACTAAAGCACCTCAGGCTGCCGGAAAGATACATACCGACTTCGAGAAAGGCTTTATCCGTGCAGAGGTTATTTCCTTCGACGACCTTATGGAGTGCGGCACAATGGCTGCTGCAAAGGAAAAGGGACTTGTCCGCCTTGAGGGTAAGGAGTACGTTATGAAGGACGGAGATATCGTTCTGTTCAGATTCAACGTCTGAGGGAACAATGCGTAATTCGTAATGCGTAATGCGTAATGCGTAATTGCGCTGAACATTTCAAAAAGGCGGGAGTATACCGCCGCAAATGAAAAAAGTAAGACCGTCCGGTTCAGTAAAATGAGCCGGACGGTCTTTTTATACTAATCTCTGATCGGTTCGATTAGAGATTAGTATTAATTACGCATTACGAATTACGCATTAATTATCAGTCGTATCTCAGAGCATCGATAGGATTCATCTTCGCTGCCTTGCTTGCAGGATAAAGTCCGAAGAATACACCTGTGAGTGTTGAGAAAACAATTGATATGATTATTGCACCTACTGACGGTACGATCTGTATATCGCCAAGAATGTCTGCATAATCAGGATTGCTCTTGATTACGGAGTTGGCTATTACCCCTGCCAGTTCTCCGTTGAGGAATCCAACAAGTATTCCAATAATTCCACCTATCAGACAGATGATTATAGCTTCAATAACAAACTGCTGTTTGATAGTCATCTTTTTAGCACCAAGCGCCTTTCGTATACCTATTTCACGAGTACGCTCAGTTACGCTTACCAGCATGATATTCATAACACCTACACCACCTACGATGAGGGATATAGCTGCGATTACTGATACAATTATGGTAACAACATTGATAACCATATCTATGGTCTTCAGCTGATCTTCCATACTTTCTACCATAGGCTCCCAGTTTTTATTGCCGGAATAGAGACTCTTGAAGTAACTCTCCATATCTGCCTTGGCAACTTCAGCATCATACTTTAAGCTGTATGTAAACATCATAAACTGGAAGTACTCTGTACCCTGTGAACCGGTTATAGCCTCTGCAACTGAATTCGGGATATATACAGGTGTACTCATGGATCTTCTGTCACCCATACCGTTTGACAGGCCGTTGTACTTGTATACACCAACGATATTGAATTCCTGAACGATACCGTTTGAAAGCGTGATCTTTATGGTCTGACCAACAGGTTCTTCTTTCTCCTTGAAGTACTGCTCAACGAAGATATCAGAAACAAGGCAGGCGTGCTTCTTCAGCTTTACATCTTCCATAGTCATGTTTCTTCCGGCGATGAGTTTGTAGGAGTTGTAGGTAAGAGTACCGTCATAAGCACCTACCATATTTACTGTAACGTCCTTGCCCTTGGAGTTTTTAAGGTTGGCGTTTCCGATAGGACTTTCACTGGCTATCTGGAATTCTCCCGGATAAGTATCAAGGAACTTCTCAATTTTATCCATAGTCAGCATATCCTCGTTGGACATCTCAACATCAAGGGAATCGTAGTAGTTATCCACATCTTTCTCAGTGATCATCACGTACATCAGGTTTGAACCCAGGCTTGCCATAGCGCCCTTGATAGTAGAACGGAGGGTAGTACCCAGTGTAGTGATCGTAATAACGGCGCTGATACCAATGATGATACCCAGCATAGTCAGCAGGGAACGCATCTTATTGGCAGCTATTGAGCCGAACGCCATTCTAAGGTTCTCAAATATACTCATCAGGCGCTCACCTCCGTATTACCAGTAACATTGGTGATATTTTCCTGTGTATCAGAATCAACACCTGTATCTGATATTATCGAGCCGTCGCTGATAGTAATGATACGCTCTGTCTCAGCCGCAAGTTCCGGGCTGTGAGTGATGAGGACAATGGTCTTGCCTTCCTCCTTGTGGAGCTTATGGAATATATCCATTACCAGGTGACCTGTCTTACTATCCAGCGCACCGGTAGGCTCGTCAGCGAGAATAATGGAAGGATCATTTGCCATTGCACGGGCGATAGCGACTCTCTGTTTCTGACCGCCGGAAAGTTCGTTAGGCTTATGGGAACTTCTGTCCTGCATTTCTACCATTTCCAGAAGTTCTTTCGCTCTCTTTGTACGCTCTTTCTTTGAAACACCTGCGTAGAGCATCGGCAGTTCCACATTCTTCAGCGCACTGGCTCTGGGGATAAGGTTGAATGTCTGGAATACGAAACCTATCTCCTTGTTTCTTATTTCACTGAGCTGTTTGTCGTTAAGTTTGCTTATATCAGTATTATTCAGAAAATACTGTCCCTCAGTGGGCTTATCAAGCGCACCGATTATATTCATCAGAGTACTCTTACCAGAACCGGACGCACCAACTATTGATACGAACTCGCCCTCATGTATATTCAGAGAGATACCGTTGAGTATCTGGAGTTCATTGGGCTGACCGATATAATACCTCTTGATGATATTGGTCATATTGATTACAGTTTTGCTCATTATTCATCACTCCTGAACAGAATCATAGTAGCTGCCTGAGATATTCAGAGCCATACCTTCGGTGATGAACTCAGGATCAGTAACGACAAGGTCGCCATCGGAGATCTCTGTGCTTGTGATCTCAGTGAGGAAGTCAGTCTCTAAGCCCTTTTCGACGTTTACATACTTAGCTGTGCGGTTATCACCTGTACCGGAAGCTACGATAACGCTGAATGTGCCGTCTTCGTTGTCGATGATCGAAGTGTAGGGAACAGCATAAACATCAGACTTCTCGTCGAGAATTATCTTTGCCTTAGCGCTCATACCAATAAGGAGCTGATCCTGATCGTCAATAGTGATCTCAGCGGAGTAGCCGCCCCCGGAAGTCTCGCCAGTCAAGGAGTTTGTAACCTGACCGCTCATGATATTAACGATACGTGAGACTGTTCCTGTGAACTCAGCCTCACCTGTAGCTGTAGTAGTGATAACAGCCTTCTGACCCTCCTTGACGTTGAGAATATCAGATTCATTAATGGAAACGTTGATACGAAGCTGTGAATCGTCCTCGATAGTCATTATAGACTCGGAAGTTGGGATAGAACCCTCGGAGATATTCAGTGCAGTAACGATACCGCTTCTGTCAGCCTTGACAGTACACTTATCGATCTTTTCCTGGAGTTTGTCAAGCTGCTCCTGGATTGAGTTGTCAGTATCGAACTTCTCATTGTTGATAGCGTCGTTAGCTGCCTGGATAGCTGCATCAGCATTTCTTTCAGCTGCAGCGTAAGCGTCCTTAGCGTCCTGGATAGCTGTATCGTATGATGAAAGCTGATCGCCCATTGCATCGTATTCAGCCTGTGCGGACTTATACATCTGGTAGTACTCAGTAGCCTTGTCAGCAGCAGCCATATCACCCTCGCCGGCAGCATTGTAGTAATCGACGTACTTAGCGTAGTAGTCGTTTATCTTATTAAGTGTATCGTCGTACTTCTTATAAGCGCTGTCACGGGCGGATACTGCTCTGTCGATAGCACGCTGAGCCTGAGCAAGAGCGTTTTCCTTATCAGTCTTGGCTGTATTGAGAGAACGCTGGTTGATCTCGTGGAGTGCCTGGAGTTTCTCGTCAGTCTTTTCTGAGCTTTCCTTCAGTGTGTCGTACTGTGATCTGTAGTCAGAATCATCAAATACACAGAGAACATCGCCCTCCTTGACCTGAGAACCGATCTCAACGTTCAGTTCCTTTACACGAGCGCTTACCTCGCTGGTAACCTTGACGACATTAGTACCCTCAACCTTACCCTGAACGCTGATGTAGTTTTCAATATCCTGCTTTTCAACAGTGTAAGTATCAGTAGAAGGAGCGTAATCCACCTGAGCGCCGCAGCCTGTGCCGAAAGCCATTATCATGGCGGAAACTGACACTGCAGCCAAAGTTTTCAGAATAACATTCTTTTTCATATGTTCAATTCCTTTCTATATTTAATCATTATCAATGATACGAAAGCCGCTGAATGATAGTCGTATAAATCATTAAGTGTACTATCGTATTTAGTACACTAATATATTAGCACACTTTTCCGGAATTGTCAAGTTAAAATTTGCGTTTTATAGGATAAATTGCAATGAACATAAGTGGCTGATTTGTACAATTTGACAATAATTACGGCACGATAACAAGGGGAAAAAGCAACATCAGCAACTTACAGCATAGAAAAAAAGGCTTATTTTTTGTTAAACCTGCCGAAAATAGTTTTCAGGTCGCCTCCCCTGTCCTTCGTATAGTATGATACCACAGCCGCCTTACAATGGCGTAACTTTATTATTACAAAAACGTCACTTTCTAATTTAATGCGTAATTCGTAATGCGTAATGCGTAATTGTGGTATCGCCTGACGGCGATGTATTTAAATAGGTACAGGGTACAGTTGGAATTTACTACCCTTACTTTAAATAACGTGAGCGCAAGCGAACACATTTAATTACGCATTACGAATTACGCATTTAAAAAGGCTTGACAGGACGGGGGTTTTGTGTTATTATGGTAAAAGGAAATTTATTGTTTGTTTTAAGATGAAAGGATAAATAATGCAGTTTAATGAATTAAATCTTTCCCAGGAACTCATACAGGCTGTTGAGGAACTGGGCTTTACTGAAATGACCGAGATACAGAAGGAAAGTATCCCTCTGCTCCTCCAGGGCAGGGACGTTATCGGCAGATCTAACACCGGTACTGGCAAGACCGCTGCTTTCGGTATCCCAGCCGTTGAAAGCATCACCGAGGACGACCGCCGCTTCCCTGCTGTTCTCGTCCTCTGCCCCACCAGAGAACTGGCTATGCAGGCTGCCGGCGAAGTACGCAAATTCGCCAAATACAAAAGGTCAGTCCGCACCTGTGCTGTCTACGGCGGTGCAAGCATGGAAAAGCAGATAATGGAACTGAAAAAGGGCGCTTCCATTGTCATCGGTACTCCCGGACGTGTTATGGACCATATCCGCCGCCGTACCCTGAAACTGGAAAATATCCGCACAGTTATCCTGGACGAGGCTGACGAGATGCTGAATATGGGCTTCCGTGAAGATATTGAGTCAATACTCTCAGATATCCCCACCGAGCGCCAGACCGTCCTTTTCTCCGCAACTATGCCACCGGAGATACTCGCTATCACCGAGAAATACCAGAATGACCCGGTTCAGATCAAGATAAAGTCTACCCAGCGTACTGCACAGCTTATCGAGCAGTTCTGGTTCGAGACTGCTATGGGCAGAAAAACTGACGCTCTCAAGCTTCTCCTGACTGCCTACGCTCCTGCTTCTGCTATGGTTTTCTGCAATACCAAGAAAATGGTAGACGACCTTACTGAGGATCTGGTGAAAGCCGGTTTCCGTGCTGCCGGTCTTCACGGCGATATGAAACAGGCTCAGCGTACACAGGTAATGAACTCCTTCAAAGCCAAGAACACCGCCATTCTCGTGGCTACTGACGTTGCCGCAAGAGGTATCGACGTAAGCGGCGTTGACGCTGTCTTCAACTACGACCTGCCTCAGGACAATGAGTACTATATCCACCGTATCGGCAGAACCGGTCGTGCTGGTCGTGCCGGCGCTGCTTACTCCATTATATCCGGCAGAAAACAGCTTTACGAGCTGAAAGCTATTTCACGCTATGTCAAGGCTGATATCAAGGAACTCCCCCTGCCTGACAAGAGCGATATCATCGCTATGAAGAAAGAGGGAATCGTTCGCAGTATCGCCGCTCAGGAGGAACGTCCCTCCCACGACGCTTATGAGATACTCGACCGCCTTGCTGCTGAGGGTATCGACTACCGTGAAGCCGCTGCAAGACTGATAAGCGGCAAACTCGCTGAGGAGATCGCTGGTCTTCCTGAACTTGACGTTCCCAAGCCTATCCGCAAGGGCAAGCGCTCAGGTGCTAAGACAGTCCGCATCGACCTGAATATCGGCAGAAACAAGCGCATCGCACCCAATTTCATTCTGGGCGCTCTGGTGGACGCTACTGGTATGTCTGGTCAGGATTTCGGCAAGATAGATATTTTCGACAGCCATACTACAGTTGAAGTTCCTGAAGCTGAGACTGACTTTATCCTCGATGCAGCAAATCCCATGAAGATAAACGGCAACCCTGTTGAGGTAAAGCTTTTCAAGGGCGATACCTCCGGCGAAAAGTCCGGCAGAGGCGGTTTTTCTTCAAAGAACCACCGCTCTGACCACCGCCCGGACAGACGCAGATCAGCTTACGGCAGCCGTAAAAAGGCTGATGTTTTCAGTGACTATATCCCAGACCGCAGAAAGCGCAGCAAAAAAAGAAGTTAAGAGGTGAGGATCATGGGCAGCTATAAAAAGCCTGAGAAAAAAATGTGGACAAGGATCGCCGTCCTTGCAATGGCAGGTTTAATGATAGCCGGAGCTATCATACTTCCTTTTCTTAGATAATTAACCGAGATAAAATTCTCACAAGCTTTCTGATTTTTGAATTCTCCTTGATATGGCGCAGCGGGAAATTCTGCTGAACGCTTTATCAGGGGGATTTTTTTGTTTACCACAGTAAACACGCAGAAAATCGCCAATAAGTTGCTGCCGCAATACAGGACTTGCTTTTTTTTGTGAAATGTGTTACAATATACTTTGACTACTATGAACAGGAGGTCTGATATGCTGAATGCATCTATTCGTGAATTTGAATTTACCTCGCCCCATGACGGTCTGGTAATATCCGCTGCTGCATCTGTTCCGGTTGGTAATATCAACGGCGTTGTGCAGATAGTTCACGGTATGAACGAATACAAGGAACGCTATTTTGACTTTATGGACTATCTCGCCAGTGAGGGGTTTGCCTGCTATATCCACGATAACCGTGGCCACGGCAGAAGTATATGCTCTGAGGACGACCTGGGATTCATGTTCCGTGACGGCGGTCAGGGCTTCGTTACTGATATTGCGGCTCTTTCCGCTGTTATCAGGAAAGAAATGCCGGGTATTCCCCACTTCCTCATCGGTCACAGTATGGGTTCACTGGGCGCAAGAGTTTTCCTCAAAGAACACGACAGCGAGATAAATGGTCTGATCCTTCTGGGCTGTCCGTGCTATGCGCCACTTTCCGGATTCGCAAGGAGCATCGACTCGGCAGTTTCCAAGAAACTGGGCAGCCGTTTCCGCTCTGATAAGATATACGAAATATCCGAAAACCTTTTCAATAAAAACTTCGGCGGTCAGCCACATTCGTGGATATGCTCAGACCCGCAGGTGGTGTCTTCTTTCAACACCGATCCGCTGTGCAGCTTCCACTACACCCTCAACGGCTATGAGGGACTGCTCTGGCTGATGCGTAATACATATTCAAAAAAAGGCTGGAACGTCACTAACCCTAACCTGCCTATCCGCTTCATATCCGGTAAGGACGACCCGGTAATGCTCAGCGAAAAAAGGTTCTTCGGCGCTATGAAATTCCTGGAAAATGCCGGATATAACAGCATCTCTCACAGGCTTTTCGACGGTATGCGCCATGAGGTCCTCAACGAGAAGAATAACTCTATTGTCTACAAGGACATCGCAAAGACACTATTCTCATGGATAGACCGCCTGAGCGGTATACTCGCAGGACAGACTGCTCCCCTGCCGCCTCTGCCTGCTCCGGAAATAGTGGCTGACAGCGCTAATGTTTCAGCTGAGCCTTCCGCTAAGCAGCTTCTGGAGGAGCTTTTCTCCGATACCGCTGCTCCGGCAAAACCTCCGGTAAAAGTAACTATCGAGGAGGAAACTGTTTCTATGATGAACGTTCCTATCACTCCTCAGCTTTCCGACCCATTCCCACAGGAGGACAGTATCAATATCGACCTGGATATTGATATTCCTATAGATGAAGATTGACCCCGCAGAAGAAAGGATACTATTTATGGAAATCAACAAGGCACTCGCACAGGAATTCTCCCTCAGGCAGGAGCAGGTGGATAATACTATCGCTCTTATCGACGAGGGTATGACTATCCCCTTTATCGCCCGTTACCGTAAGGAACTGACTGGCTCTCTGGACGACCAGGTTCTCCGTGAGCTTTCCGACAGACTTACATACCTGCGTAACCTGGAAAAGCGCAAGGAGGAAGTTGCTAACTCCATCACCGAGCAGGAGAAGATGACTCCCGAAATTCAGGCTGCTATCAGCGCTGCTGCTACTCTCGTTGAGGTGGAGGACATCTACCGTCCCTTCAAGCCCAAGAGAAAGACCCGTGCAAGCGTTGCCCGTGAAAAGGGCTTAGAGCCGCTGGCTGAACTTATCCTCGCTCAGGATAACGCTTCTGACCCAGAAAAGGAAGCTGCTGCTTTCGTTAACGAGGGAAAGGGCGTGGCTGACGTTCAGGCTGCTATACAGGGCGCTATGGACATCATCGCTGAGGATATCTCCGACGACGCTGACATCAGAAAGAAACTGCGTACTCTCGTCGGCGAAAAGGGCGAGATAGTTTCCAAGGCTTCTGACCCTGAAGCTGAGAGCGTTTACTTCAATTACTACGACTTCAAAGAGCCTGTTGCAAAATGCGCTAACCACCGTGTTCTGGCGCTTGACCGTGGCGAGAAGGAGAATTTCCTCAAAGTCTCAGTTACCGTCGAGGATACCCTCGCTACTGACATTATCTTCGGCAAATACATCAAGGCTAACAACGCCTGCGGTGAACTGGTAAGGGCTGCCGCTGAGGACAGCTACAAGCGCCTTATCTTCCCCTCTATCGAGCGTGAGATACGTTCTGACCTGTCCGCTAAGGCTGCTGAGGACTCTATCAAGGTTTTCGCCTCAAACCTGAGACAGATACTCCTCCAGCCACCTATGAAAAACAGCATCGTTCTCGGTCTTGACCCTGGTTACGCTCACGGCTGTAAGACTGCCGTTATCGACAGCACCGGCAAGGTTCTCGACCACGCTATCATTTACCCCGTCAAGGAGGCAGCTTCCGCTTCAAGACTCCAGCAGGCTAAGGCTAAGATAATCGAGTTCATCAGGAAGTATAACGTTAACATGATATCTATCGGTAACGGTACTGCTTCCCGTGAGACTGAGACTTTCGTGGCTGAAATACTCAAGGAGATCCCCGAAAAGGTAAGTTACATGGTAGTAAGCGAGGCTGGTGCTTCGGTATACTCCGCTTCAAAGGTTGCCGCTGAGGAATTCCCAGAGTATGACGTATCTATCAGAGGCGCTATCTCTATCGCAAGACGTTTACAGGACCCCCTGGCTGAACTGGTAAAGATCGAGCCTAAGGCTATCGGCGTTGGTCAGTATCAGCACGATATGCCCCAGGCAAGAATGAGCGAGGCGCTCTCAGGCGTTGTTGAGGACTGCGTTAACTCAGTTGGCGTTGACCTGAATACCGCTTCATACTCCCTGCTTTCATATATCTCAGGAATCAACTCCGCTGTTGCTAAAAATATCGTAGCTTACCGTGAGGAAAACGGAAAGTTCACCGACCGCAAGGAACTTCTCAAGGTATCTAAGCTTGGTAAGAAGGCTTTCGAGCAGTGTGCAGGCTTCCTCAGAGTACGTGACGGAAAGAATCCCCTTGACAATACTGCCGTTCACCCAGAAAGCTATGAGGCTGCTGCTTCTCTGCTGAATGAGTGCGGCTATACCCTGGACGACGTTTCCAAGGGCGGCGCTGAGGGAATCGCTGACAAGGCAAATGATATCGGCGTTGACAAGATAAGCGAAAAGCTGGGCATCGGCGTGCCTACACTTACTGATATCATCGGAGAACTCAAAAAGCCCGGACGTGACCTGCGTGACGAGCTTCCTCCTCCGCTGCTCAGAAGCGGTGATGTTATGGACATTAAGGACTTAAAGCCCGGCATGGAACTGGTGGGAACTGTCCGCAATATCATCGACTTCGGCTGCTTCGTCGATATCGGCGTTCACGAAGACGGTCTGGTACATATCTCACAGATTTGCAGCCAGTACATCAAGCACCCCCTGGAAGCTGTAAAGCTGGGTCAGGTGGTAAAGGTAAGAGTGCTGGAAGTTGATACCAAGCGCAACCGTATCTCCCTGACTATGCTCACTGAGGCTGAGGAGGAGCAGAGAAAACAGCAGCAGCAGAATCCCCGTCCACGTAATAATAACAACAGGAAAAAGCGTGAAAACCGTGAGAAGAAGGGCTTCGATGCAAGCGCAATCCGCAACAGCGCTTTCCGCATCAAGAAGAAGTAATGTACTATGTCTATATCCTGCGCTGCGGTGACGACTCCCTTTATACCGGGATAACCACCGACCCGGCTCGTCGGCTGCGGGAACATTCCGGCGAGATATCCGGCGGCGCAAGATACACCCGCTCCCACGGAGTAAGCGGTTTTGCGGCATTGTGGAGCGCCCCTGACAGGAAATGGGCTTCACGGCTGGAATACAGGATAAAGCACCTTACCCGTGAGCGCAAACTCCGCCTTGCAGACGGCGAAAGTCTGCCGGAGGAGTTTGCAAAGGTTTGCAGGCGGTGTGATTTGTGAGCGAAAGGAACGACAAACCTATGAAAAAAGCACTAAAAATCACAGGAAAGATATTGCTCGGAATACTTATACTATTATTAGCGTTACTTTTGATAGTGTTTATTTATCACAGAATAATGCTTAGCAAGGAAAAACCGCTCCTTGAACCGCTTGGACAAATGGTAGAGGTGGACGGTAATAATATGTGCATCTACACTGAGGGCGAGGGTGAACACACTATCGTCATCATGGCAGGCTCAGGAATGCCTTCACCGATACTGCAATATAGCCAGCTATACAGAAAACTGAGTGATACCTACAAAATAGCAGTCATTGAGAAATTCGGCTACGGATTCAGCGATGTGGTGGACGGTGAGCGTGATTTTGACACGATACTCCTCCAGGATCATGAAGCACTCCAAAAGGCAGGCGTTGAAGCACCGTATATCCTTTGTCCTCACTCCATGTCCGGAATAGAAGCTATCCTCTGGGCGCAGAAGTATCCCGACGAGGTGGAAGCTATAGTCGGTCTGGATATGAGTACCCCCAAGGCATACACCGAGGAGAACCTCAGCAATGACGACACAGGAATGGAGACAGCAATGAGATTATTCAGAGATTCCGGACTTATCCGACTGGTTCTCACCGACAATATCATACCCGACAGCTATTCCGACCACGAGAAGGACATTTTAAAGGCGCTGACGTTCAAAAATTACTTCAACAAAACCATGGCAAATGAGGGCAACCACATTGCCGATGCTATAGACGAGATCAACAGCGCTCCAAAGCCTGATGTGCCTACCCTGCTGTTCTTGTCCGACGGGGAGCAGGCAGGCGGTCAGCTATGGATAGACGCTATGCACGACTACGCTGACGGTCTTACCGATGCAAAGGTGATCGAACTGAACTGCGGTCACATGGTTGCCGAAGAAGAACCTGATACTATTGAAAAAGAAATGAATTCATTCATTGATACACTTAAGGCAACACCGCACAGAGATTGAGGTGCAGATGCGTAGTCAGATTTTACGGCAGATTGCGCAGAAATTCTGCTCAAAATCTGCACATTATTTTAGTGTCAACACACCCTAATAAATCCCCCTGATATGGCTTTCGGCGGTGACTATTACCAGTCTGCCTGCGACCTATCAGGGGGATTTTGCTAAGTCTCAAAAGAAATCCCCCGACTATCTTTAGCCGGGGGATACGCTTTAATTCATTGAATTACAGAGAAGCGTGGAATGTACGTGAGATAACGTCGTCCTGCTGCTCCTTTGTGAGCTTAACGAAGTTAACTGCGTAACCTGATACTCTTACTGTAAGCTGAGGATACTTCTCAGGGTGAGCCTGAGCGTCCAGCAGAGTCTCTCTTGTGAATACATTTACATTAAGGTGGTGACCGCCTTTCTCAACGTAGCCGTCCAGCAGCTCGATGAGGTTGTCTACCTGCTTCTGATTGTCCATAGTGAAATCCTCCTTTATAATTTTACCAGTAGGGTGTTAGTCCTCGTCGCTGTCGATAGCGTCTTCCGTGGGCTGCATACAAGCGCCCTTAATTCCGGAGCAATCGGTGCTTTTGACCGTCTCGACCGTAAGACCCTCGCCCTGTTCCTGGGTTTTTATATTGACGTGACCTGTACCCTCTGCGATAAGCTGGTCGATAAGGTCAACCAGCTTTTCAGGGTCGTCACAGTTATTTAACATATCCGGGGTTATCATTCATTTTCACCTGCAAGCTTGTCCAGGTCGATATCGCCGACAAATACCTGCATATCCTTACCAAGAGCGTCAGGAATGATAGAGAATGTATTGGAGATACCGTCCTGTGCGTGACGGAAAGGCAGCTTAGCTACTGAGGACAGTGAAGCAACAGCGCCGTGAGTATCTCTGCCGTGCATGGGGTTAGCACCAGGAGCAAGCGGAACGCCCTGCTTACGTCCGTCAGGTGTGTTACCGGTCTTCTTTCCATAAACAACGTTGGAAGTGATAGTAAGGATAGACATTGTAGGCACACCGTCACGGTAAGTGTGGTGCTTTCTTATGCAGTCCATGAACTTGCGGACTACAGTTACAGCCATCTGGTCAACACGGTCATCGTTGTTACCGTACTTGGGGAAGTCTCCCTCGATCTCGTAGTCAACAACAACGTTCTTAGCAACGCCTGTTACATTGCCAGCCTTGTCCTTGATCTCGATATCCTTGCGGATAGGCTTAACCTTAGCGTACTTGATAGCGGACAGTGAGTCAGCAACAACGGACAGACCAGCGATACCTGTAGCGAAGTAACGCTTAACATCTCTGTCGTGGAGAGCCATCTGGAGTCTCTCATAGCTGTACTTATCGTGCATATAGTGGATAACGTTAAGAGTATTGACATAAAGACCTGCCAGCCACTCCATCATATCCATGTACTTCTCCCAAACGTCGTCGAAGTCAAGGTACTCGCCCTCAACAGGTCTGTACTTAGGACCTACCTGGAGACCGAGACGCTCATCAACACCGCCGTTGATAGCGTAGAGCAGGCACTTAGCCAGGTTAGCTCTTGCGCCGAAGAACTGCATTTCCTTACCAACTCTCATTGAGGATACGCAGCAAGCGATAGCGTAGTCGTCGCCGTGGATAACACGCATCATATCGTCGTTCTCGTACTGGATAGAAGATGTGCGGATAGACATCTTAGCGCAGTATTCCTTGAAAGGACGAGGCAGCTTTGTAGACCAGAGAATGGTCATGTTCGGCTCAGGTGCAGTACCCAGGTTCTCAAGTGTGTGCAGGTAACGGAAACTGTTCTTTGTAACCAGGTGATTACCGTCAACGTCAACACCGCCGATAGACTCTGTGATCCATGTGGGGTCGCCGGAGAACAGTTCGTTGTACTCAGGAGTACGAGCGAACTTAACGATACGCAGCTTCATGATGAAGTGGTCAATAAGCTCCTGAGCCTGCTCCTCAGTGAGGATACCTCTCTCAAGGTCACGCTGGATATAGATATCCAGGAATGTGGAAGTACGGCCAAGTGACATAGCAGCACCGTTCTGCTCCTTAACAGCAGCCAGGTAGCCGAAGTAGAGCCACTGAACAGCTTCCTTAGCGTTAGCAGCGGGCTTGGAGATATCGAAGCCGTAGATATCGCCCAGTTTCTTCAGATCCTGGAGAGCTCTTACCTGCTCAGAAAGCTCCTCACGCAGACGGATATTCTTGGAAGTCATACGAACAAGAGAAGTCTCGATCTGGTG
This sequence comes from Ruminococcus sp., assembly GCA_017934425.1. Taxonomy (GTDB): domain Bacteria; phylum Bacillota; class Clostridia; order Oscillospirales; family Ruminococcaceae; genus Ruminococcus. Next base: position 9,009 of record JAGBJO010000012.1, on the reverse strand, counting down.
CTTCTTGTCAGCAACGAGGATATCGATACCGTAAAGAGCAACACGTCTGTAGTCGCCGATGATACGGCCTCTGCCGTAAGCATCAGGAAGTCCTGTGAGGATAGCTGAATGACGAGCCATACGCATCTCAGGTGTATAAGCATCAAAAACGCCCTGATTATGTGTCTTTCTGTACTTTGTGAAGATGTCAACGACCTCTGGGTCAACTTCGTAGCCGTACTCCTTGCAAGCCTGCTGAGCCATACGGATACCGCCAAAAGGCTGGAGAGCGCGCTTGAAGGGCTTATCAGTCTGAAGACCTACGATCTGCTCCAGATCCTTATTGAGATAGCCTGCGCCGTGGGAAGTGATAGTTGAAATGATCTTAGTATCCATATCCAGAACACCGCCAGCCTCACGCTCCTGGCGAGTAAGATCCATTACCTGCTCCCAAAGCTTCTTAGTAGCCTCGGTAGGACCAGCAAGGAAACTCTCGTCGCCGTCGTAAGGGGTATAGTTCTTCTTGATGAAGTCACGGACATTTACAGAGGTATTGCTCCATCTGCCATGCTCGAACCCCTCCCACTCAGCGGGATATTCGGAAAGATAGTGTAACATAATCTCAGGACTCCTTTGAATTTAATTTCTACTAACATTGTAACACATTGATGAAAGTTTGTCAATCTTTTTGTTGCCTAAAGCTATCAAACTTTTTATGGACATTTTAAAAAAAGAGACAAAAGTTCGGGGCTTTTGTCTCTAAAAAGTTATTTCTTTTTCTTTTTTCGGCGTGGATTTTTTCTCTGAGACTGCGGATTTGCCGTGGTTTCGGGCTTTTTCGGCTGAATGGGTGCAGCTTCGGGAAGCGGTTGTTGTTTTGTCGTTTCTGTCAAAACAGCCGTCTTTGGCTGGCGGACAGGTTCGCTTTCCGGAACTTCTGCGATGCCCATTTTTCTCTCACGGCGCTCAAGTGTCTTGAAGCACATTTTATAAAGTGTAGCCGCCAGAGGTACTCCGATAAGCATACCGGTTATGCCAAACAGACCGCCGCCTACAGTAACAGCGGCAAGTACCCATATACCCGGCAGACCAATTGAGTCGCCCACTACCTTCGGGTAGATGATATTTCCTTCAACCTGCTGGAGTATCACCAGGAAGATGATGAATATAAGCGCCTGCATGGGGTTTTCGGTGAATATGATGAATGCGCTTACTCCCGCACCGATGAATGCACCCACAATGGGGATAAGTGCGGTAACGCCGACCAGTGTGCCGCTCATTCCGGCATAAGGCAGGCGGAGTATGGACATACCGATAAAGCAGAGCGAACCCAGGATTATCGCTTCCACGAACTGTCCAACAAAGAAGCTGTGGAAGGACCCGTTTGCAGTAACGAAGAAGTCATTGAAGCGCTTCACAACAGTCTCGCTGAGGAAAGAGCGCTGTATCCTGCCGATGTCGGTGATGAGCTTATCCTTGCGTGCGAGAAGGTATATTGCAAATATCATTGCGATAACCATGTTGGTAAGAGTTCCGGAGAGCGCCCCCAGGAAACCTACCGCTGAACTCAGGATACCCACGATACCGGATTTCAGTACACCGGTCACTTTCTGGGTAAGTTCAGCCCAGTCGAAGTGCTTGTAGTCGAACTCGCTGAGAAGTTCTGTAGCTTGCTTCTGAAATTCAGGATACTGTTCAAGTTTCGCCAGTATGAACTCCCGTCCCTGATTCAGAAGCGGCGGTATCTTTTCAATGAGAAGCGATACAGCGTTGATGAGTTCCGGTATGATGATATACAGTACCAATATGATTATACCGATAGCGATCAGGAACGACAGAACCAGACATACCGGACGGCGTGAGTAGTTTATGAACCCATTTTTTATCTTCGGGAAATACCGTTTCTCAAATGAGACCAGTATGATGTTGAATATGTAAGCGATCACACAGCCCAGAATCATTGGTTTCAGTGCGCCCAGCATAAGCAGCAGTATCTTTCCCAAAGATGCGGAGTACTTCACAGCGATGCATACCAGAAACGCCAGCAGCGCAAGTGAACCGTACTTTTTGATCTCTTTCTTTTCCATTTACCCCTATGATTACCTCCTTATATCATAATGGAATAATTATACTCCCTCTTTGTGATAATGGCAAGGCAGAAAATGTTAATTTTTTATGTTAAAATTATATATTATTACTATATTGGCGCTATATGTTCGATCATAAATAATTTAATTAGGGAATATGCTCATTCTCCCCTTGCTATTTTACACGAAATATGATATAATTTCTATATCAATTATTGGCGGTGATGATTTTGGATATGTATATGATAGGCAGGGTCGTGGTCGATGCAAGTCTCCATACCCAGCGTGCTGATGAGGCGTTCTTCACTTACTTCGGAAATGATGTTATCTACTCCATTCGCAGAACTATAAGCGATGAGGATTACCCCCGTCTTGCTGAATGTATGGAAGCTGCTGACAACGGCAGCCGTCAGCAGACTGTACTGCGTATGAGAGGCATCAATGGTCTTATGCGCTGGGTACTGGCTGAAATACGCAAGTCTGAGGATATCGACGGCGAAAACCTTTACAGCATCACGTTCAGTGATGTTTTTTCACTGGAAAAACTGGTGTATAGCCGTGAAAAAAGCCTTTCCGATTACCGCAGCTACCTTAGCCTTTCAAGCGATCTGGCGTTCGACTACTGCTTCGAGACAAAACATATCCGCATCTTTATGTTCGACACCTGCCGTGAACTCGTCCTCTGCGACGAGGAAATAAGCCACTGGCAGGAAAGGGTCATTTCCTCCGGCTATGTACTTTCACGCTATATCGAGACTTTTAACGCACTGTGCCGGGATATCAAAAGCGGCGTTTACCGTTTCGATTACGAATTCGAGTCCTCTATACTCACAAACGGCGGCAACCGTGAAATGACGCTGTTCCGTGGTATAACCCGGTTCTATGACCCTCTCAGCAAACGGGTAAGCGGTATCATCTCTGTAATAAGTTCACGCCAGAAAACCAAGGACGTTAACCTTGCACTGGAAACAAATAAGGACTCTCTGTCCGGTCTTCTGAACAAGCGTGCAGTAAGCAGCTACGCATCGGCAATACTTGCGGATAAGCCGTCCTATTCCGTGAATCTTGTAATTATAGATGTGGATAACTTCACTTCCATTAACAGCAGCTATGGTCACCTTTTCGGTGATGAAGTAATATATACGATCGGTACAGTTATCAAACATGAAATAGGCAGCCGTGGCGTTGCCGGACGTATCAGCGGCGGCGGATTCCTGCTGGTGCTTGAGGATACCCGTGACGAAGTGGACTTGCGTGGTATACTCAGAGCGATACGTACCAATATTGAACTTGCGTTCAACGGACGATTCGAGAATTTCCGCCTTACCTGCTCAATGGGTGTGTCTACATATCCTATCGACAGCAGCGACTACGATGAGCTTTTCATGCAGGCTGACAAGGCACTGTATCTGGCACAGGAAAAGGGCGGAAACCGCTACGTTATCTACGATATAAACAAGCACGGCCCTGTTGAAAAAGACCCCGAAAACAAAATTGCTTTCCTCAGCAGCAGTAAGGACACAAACGAAAAGCTTACCTTCGCTGCCGGACTTTCCGAGAGCCTCGTTTTCGGCAGACTGCCTGACCTCTCGGTTCTTCTGGAACAGATACGCTCGCAGTTTGCAATAGACGACGTTTGTATATTCGCCGGCAACGATATGGGGCTTATCCATAGCTGCGGAAACGCTTCTTCCCGCTCCGCCGGATATCTTCTGCAAAACGGCTATTCAGAGCGCTTTTCCGGCGACAGGATATTCGTCATCGACAACGTTAACGAACTTGAGGGCAGAGATGATAACGCCTTCCGCCAACTTTCCGAAGAAAAAATCGGCGGCGCTGTGCAGTACCTCATCACCGAGGACGGCATCATCAAAGGCATGATATCTTTCTGCTACATCGGCAGATTCAAGAAGTGGTCCGTCAGCGACAGAAATTACCTCGCCGTCCTCGGCAGCGTCATCACCGCTATCCTCAAAAAGCAGGCTTTCATCTGATGAATGTCCTGTCTTTGGGTATACCGCCACTTCTATTGGGGGAGAACCTTTCTTCAGAAAGGTTTCCCCCCAGTAAAAGTGGCAGTTCACCGGAAGGCAAGGCGTTCAGCAGGTGAAAGTCTCCGCTTCTTTTACAAGCTTGATATCGACAAGGGCATCGACGAGAGTGCCGTTCTCGGTATATTCCTCGGAAAAAACCTTGCCGTCGGTGCGTATCCTGCCGATGAAAGCGGTCTTGTCGTAGGGAACGAGAAGCTTCATTCGGCGTGCTGTCTCAGGGAGATTCCTTACGATACAGTCAAGCAGCCTGTCAAATCCGCTGTGATGCTTTGCGGAGATAACTACTGTAGTATCGTCCTCAAAAACTGTATCCGGGTCAAGCGCAGCGTCGGACTTGTTCATAACATTTATCTTCGGGATACCGTCGCAGCCAAGTTCTGAGAGAAGCTGTGCGGTAACTTCCGCCTGCTCCTCACGCTCCGGTGAGGACAAGTCCTGAACATTCAGGATAATATCCGCAGCCGCAGCTTCTTCCAGCGTGGACTTGAACGCCTCAACCAGATTATGCGGCAGACGGCGGATAAGTCCTACTGTATCAATAAGCATAACGCTTCTGCCGTCGGGAAGTTCGATTGAACGGGAAGTTATATCCAGCGTTGCGAACAGCTTATTTTCCGCAAGTACTCCTGCATCAGTGAGCGCATTGAGGAGCGTTGACTTTCCCACGTTTGTATATCCCACGATAGCCGCACACAGAACTCCGTCCTTTTTGCGCCGTGAACGTGAGAACGTGCGGTGCTTTTTCAGTTCATCCAGTTCTTGTTCCAGGTAGGTTATACGTCTGCGGATATGGCGCTTGTCAGTTTCCAGCTTAGTTTCACCAGGGCCTCTTGTACCGATTCCGCCGCCGAGTCTGGAAAGGGCGCTGCCCATACCCACAAGTCTGGGCAGGCGGTACTTCTGCTGAGCAAGCTCAACTTGAAGCTTGCCCTCTTTAGTCCTGGCACGCTGAGCGAATATATCAAGTATCAGCGTAGTTCTGTCGATAACTCTCACATCGAGGATATTCTCGATATTTCTTACCTGAACGCCGGTAAGTTCGTGGTCGAATATGACCAGTTCTGCTTCAAGGGCTTCAAGCTGTTCACGCAGTTCCTCCAACCTGCCTGCACCCATACAGGTAGCCGGATCGTAGGATATTTTCCGCTGTATCATCTCCCCTACCACCTCAGCGTTGGCAGTTGCGGCAAGTTCAGCCAGTTCCGCAATAGAAGCTTCCGCATCAAATTCACCTGTATCCACGCAGGCAAGAACGGCTTTTACCGGCAGTTCCTCAGTTTTGTTCTCAAACATTTTTCCTCCTGTTACTGCCCGGTCACCAGGACAGCTTCGCCGTTTTTATCGAATTCGTATGTGTCGGTATGTTCCATGTTGTCAGTAATATCCGTATAAGTTTCTGTACGCTTTACAGCTTTCAGTTCGCCATTGTCCCACTTATAATACAGTGCGATCTTCCGCCCGTCGATCTCATAGTTGTCAACAAGGGTATCGTCATCGCCGTGGGAAAGGAGTTTTCCGATATTATTAAGCTGGTCATTGCCGACGAACTGCCTGTCTTTGGGATCGAAACAGTAGTACGTTCCGGCTTCGCCCTCATGACCCTGGTTGTAAATAAAAATGTCACCGCAGCCATCGAAGTTAAAGTCGCCCAGGATAATATCGCTGCTCTGGGGAGGGTTATCCGCCGGATAATAGGTAGCTATCTCGCCGATTTCCTCGTCCCCCAGCATTATCTCCACGTTAGTGCCGTTGAATGCATATGTCATGCGCTTCTGCTCAGGTACGGCAGTAACTACAGTCCGGGGGGTCTTATTCGCCTCAGGGATCTCGGTAGATTCGTAAACTATCAGTGCATCTGAGTTCACGTACTCCTCCGGACTTTTGTTATTTCTGGAACATGAACAGGCAGCCGCAGCCACAAAAACTGTTGTTAAAAGCAGCTTCGTTCTCATACCTGTTCTTCTGATGCTCCTTTAGCAAGGCGGCTTATCTCCTGGGGAGTGAAAACGTACTCCTTGCCGCAGAAATGGCATGATACCGCAGTATCCTTGCCCTCGGCGGCGATGCTTTCCAGTTCCTGTTTGCCGATGCTTATGAGTACACGCTCAGTCCTCTCACGGGAGCAGTCGCATTTGTATACCGGCTTTGCGCTGTCGAGTTCATTGGGTTCAAGACCCTCAAGAAGCATATTTGCGATCTGCTCCGGAGTTACGCCCTCGCTGAGAAGTGCGGAAACCGGACGCATTGCAGAAACGTTCTTCTCTATCTGGTCGATGCACTTCTCGTCCGCAAATGGGAGAAGCTGCACCAGGAAACCGCCTGCGGACTTCACGGAAAGGTCGGTATCCACCAGTACGCCCAGAGCGCATACTGTAGGTATCTGCTCACTTGTAGCGTAGTAGCTTGCGATATCCTCGGCTATCTCGCCGGACACAAGGGGGATAACTCCCACATAAGGCTCACGCATACCCATGTCCTTGACTACGGAGAGAGTACCGTCCCTGCCAACAGCGCCGGCAACGTCCAGTTTGCCAACTGAGTTCAGTGGGATCTCAACTACCGGGTTTGTAACGCAGCTTTTAACGTTGCCACGGCTGTCTGCAACAGCTACAAGCTGACCGGCAGGACCGTCTGCGTCCACACGGAGGGTTATGCTGTCCTCCTCGCCTTTTAGCATATAACCCATAAGTGAAGCAGCAATGGAAAGTCTGCCCAGGGCAGCCGTTACCACCGCCGATGTCTTGTGGATATGCTCTATTTCGGAAACTATGTCCTTAGCGTCAAGTACAGCCGCAAAAGCTGAACCGTCCGCTGAAATGGCTCTGTATAAATTACCCATACTATCTTCCTCTATTTAATATTTCTGCCCATTCCGGACAACTCTTGCCACATAAACTATCCTCTGGCAATCCTCAGCAGGCGGGTCGAAGGTATCGTCGCCGAATTTGCCCACTATCTCGAAACCTGTCTCCAGAAGAAGCCGTTCGATATCCTCGCAGGAGTAGGCTTTTTCCGAGAAACTGTCGCTGCTGCGGGTATACCGTCCGTCCTCGTCACGTTCAAAGAACTCCAGGTGCATCTTCACTTCCAGAGTATCCTTATCAAGGGTATTTTCCCACACGCAGTAAACGTCATCAGTCTCATAAGTGAAGGTATTGTCCGCCAACACATTGCGGTGCTTATAGGGCGTATTTATGTCGAATATGAAAACCGCACCCTCCTCCGAGAAAAAGGACACTCCACGGAAAACCTTCTTCACGTCCAGGAGTGACGAAAGGTGGTTGATGCTGTCAAGGGCGCAGACCGCAGCGCCGATAGTACCGAACATATCTATCTGGCGCATATCCTGGCAAAGGTACTGTATATCAAGCCCTTTGTCGAACTTTTTTCCGATAGCGATGCCAAGCATCTCATCGGAGTTGTCAACTCCTATCACATCGTACCCCAGACCGCACATGACCTCGGAGATACTGCCCGTACCGCAGGCAAGGTCAAGGAGTATATTGTTATCCGTCCTGCCGTAACGCTCAATGATCTTGTGGAAGTACTCGCCACGTTTCCGGTAGTCGATATTGGCGGTAAGATCGTCGTAATAACGTGCAAAAGCACTGTAGCCGCTGATAATTATTCCTCCTCTGATGCCGGTTCTTCGGCACTGGTAGTTTCTTCCTGTGCAGGTTCGTCCGGCAGAATGGGTTCTGTGCCGATAAAGTTTCCGGCGCTGTCAAGTATAGCTTTTTCGTGGGAAACGAGAGTCTCCGTGCCGCCTTCCACTGAGTAAACATCGTAGAAGGCATCAGCGCCGCTCATATACAGTTTTTTATGCTGCTTTTCGTAGATAACACCGCCCTCGCCCCAGGCGTAAACATAGTCATCGCAATTAAATGGATCAGACTGGATATGTGCATTGAGTGTACCGTCGGAATTAACAGTCATCAGCTTGCCGATGGTGTTGAGCTGATGCCAGGATTCGTACATACCAGTATCGGAGTTGAAGCGGAAGTATTTTCCGGTCACGTTGGCAGTACCCACATTTTCCGGAACGAACAAGTCAGGGTGAGAGTCGGAGTCAAGGTCACGCTCGATGATATAGCTTACCGGGTCGCCGCCGGCGCTGAGGATAGCGGAGGTATTTGCGGTAAGACGCTGCACTCTGCCGTCCTCGGTCTTGAAGGAGATACCTTCGTCGATGACCACGAACTTCTCCTGCTGGATAGCCCTTGTGGTAACAGGTGCAGGGGCTTCTGTAGCAGGGGGAGTAGTCTGCTGAGGCTTCTGCTGCGTCTGCTGCTGTGAAGTCTGATTTTTCTTGGTACTCTGCTGCTGTGCGGCAGTAGTCTTTGTGGAAGAACTTCCGCCTGATGACTTGTTAGAGCCGGACTTTGCCTTTCCGGAAGTGGTGGTATTAGTAACGAAAGTGGCAGTACCGCCGCTGGACTTTGTGGTAGATGCAGTTGAAACGGTAGTAGCCGTACCTGTGCCTGTAGAAGTAGTTACTGTACCGGTAGAAATATCGGTAGTACCGGTACTTTCCTCAACTTTCAAAGGCTCGATAGGTACTTCATCAACAGTACCGCAGCCGGTAAGCAGTGCCAGTCCAAATAAAAGCGCAATTGACTTCTTCATATCTCTCATCCTTTCTTGCGGAGCGATTCTCCGCAGGGCTTGTGTCGGTTTTCAGCAGATGACATACTGTCTGAAAAAACGCTGAAAGGGCAATATATCTCTTAATTCTTCTTAGAACCTGTTCACATAGGGTGAATGTACGGATTTTCAGGCATAATTTTGTCGGTGGCAAGGCAAAAATCCGCCGACGGGCTGTCGCCCTTCAAGGATTTTTAACGCAGTCACCGGCAAAATTTGACGAAAAGACGTGCATGAATCCCTAT
>JAGBJO010000011.1 GCA_017934425.1 Ruminococcus sp. | reverse complement strand
TGCAGCGCATATACTTGCATATTTTCCGGCATCTTGCACATAAATTTTTTGACATACGTCAGTATGCCTGCAAAATTTCTGCACAATCTGCCGAAAAATCTGACTGCGTATCTGCGCCACAATCTCTGTGCGGTGTTGCCTTATCTGTAAGTGATTTAATTTATGATTTCAGCGGATATGATATATTATAACTTGTTTTGCTAAAAATGTCAATAAGCAATCGAGAAAAGAAGTCAATATTAACAAGGATAATGCGCATGAAAATCGGTTGATATCATGCGCATCTACAATATCATTTTTTTATTTTCATGGAAATGTCAAAGCATTTTACTGAGTGAGTAAGAGCGCCCAAAGAGATGATGTCAACGCCGGTTTCAGCAACGCTGCGGATATTCTCTGCGGTAACGTTTCCGGAAGCTTCCAGAAGTGCCTTGCCGTCGGTGATACGTACAGCCTCAGCCATTTCCTCGCAGGACATATTATCCAGCATGATTATCTCCACCTTATTCTCCAGCGCCTCACGGAGTTCGTCAAGAGTACGCACCTCTACCTCGATCTTTACGGTGTGACCTATCTTCTCACGGAGAGCCGCAACAGCAGCGGTGATACCGCCGTAAGCGTCGATGTGGTTATCCTTGAGCATAGCAGCGTCGGAGAGGTTGAAGCGGTGGTTCTTTCCGCCGCCAACGGTAACAGCGTACTTCTGGAGCGCACGCAGTCCGGGGAGGGTCTTGCGGGTATCAGTAACAGAAGCGTTAGTACCGGCAACCAGTTCCACGCACTTATTAGTAGCGGTAGCGATGCCGGACATATGCTGGAGTATATTCAGGGCAGTTCTCTCGCCTTTCAGGAGAGTAAGAGTGCTTCCCTCCATTTCAGCGATGATATCGCCTTTTTTCACCTTAGTGCCGTCATTCAGGAGTATGCGGAAGTCAACGTTTCCGCCGGCTAAGTCGAAAACTCTCTTAGCTATCTCGATACCGCAGACAACGCCTGTGTCCTTTGCAACGTAGTAAGCCTGACTTTTGTGGTCAGCAGGGATAAGGTTATCAGCCGCAGCGTCGATGTAGTTAATATCCTCCATGAGTGCGGTGGTAATAATATTATCAATGTAGCACTGTAAAAGTTTCATATCAAGCACCTCTTTTAATGGTAATAGGAATCAATGCCCAGGTATTCTTCAAGAGTAAGTCCGGAATCATGGATAAGCTGTGCATTTTCAAGCCCTACATAGCGGATATGCCAGGGCTCGTACATATATCCGGTGATATTCTCCTTGCCCTTGGGGTAGCGGAGAATGAAGCCGTAGTCGTAGCAGTTCTTCGCCAGCCAGATAGTTTCCGGTGTATTGTCGAACCAGCTTGCGGCATAGCAAATATCCATAGCCATACCGGTCTGATGCTCGGAATGACCGGGACGGGCGGAGTAGGTATCAGCCTTTGTGTAGCCGTCACGGGAAGCGTAGCCGTTATAAAGCTGCGCCTGGTAGCTGTAGCTTCGGAAACCGGAGCATACCCAGAGTTTTATGCCGTCCTTGGCGGCAGCCGCCTGCATCTTTTCAAAGGCAGCCTGAGTATCAGCGGTAAGAGCGCCGGGATTGTAGGTTTCCGGCAGGGAGTAGGACTTATTGGCGATAAGTATATCGTTAACGTAGGTAATGCCCTGGATTATCTTTATCTCACGCCTTGTGAAGTTCTCGGTACTGCCGTCAGACCATTTCACGGAGAAGTGGTTCTTGTCGGAGAATGAGACAGTGCCGGACTTCTTCACGCCGTCCGGATAGGAGAAGGAAACGTCCTCGCCCTTGCAGCTTACGGAAAACTGTGAAACGCCGTCGTTTCCGCAGTCGCCTGCAATGCGGACGACTGCGCCGGAATCTGTAACGAAAGTGCCGGAAAGGTCGAGCTTCACGGCAGTTTCGGAGTACTGTTCACGCCAGTCTATCATGTCAAATACGTTAACTTTGCCGTCGCCGTTTATGTCCGCAGACACAGCGCTTTCCAGGGTGAGTTTTTCAGCGCCCAGGATATACTTCTGAAGAATGAGTATATCCGGGCAGTCAAGTGTACCATTGCCGTTCAGGTCGCCTGTTGTGCAGGTATTTTCAGCCTTTGCGACGGAAATCCCAGTGAAAGGGACTGTACACAGCGCAGCAGCCAGTGAAGCGGCAATGAATCTGATTCTCATATACTATAAAGCCTCCTGTATTACTGCATAACTTCGCTGAGAATGATGTAAGCCACGGTAACAATGGACTTAGCCAGCACGAAGTCAGCGTCCACAAGATAACCGCCGCTGAGAAGCTGCTCTCTTATCTCGGTTATGCGCTTGAATCCCTCAGCAGCAGCCTTTTTGTCGGGGATAACGAAGTAGGAGTTCTGGAGTATGCTTCTTGTCTCAGTGCGGACACCCTTGGGGATACGTTCAGCGCCGATGTGAGCATCGAACTGTGCCTCCTCAAAGTCAGCAGGAACGTCGTTCATACGGCTTGCGATGCAGCCGGCAGCGTGACGGGAGAATACCAGTGCCTCAAGGAGTGAATTGCTGGCGAGGCGGTTGCTTCCGTGAACGCCGGTATGTGAACACTCGCCGCAGGCAAAGAGGTTGGGCAGAGTAGTCTCGGAGTTCTTGTCAACGTCGATACCGCCCATGAGGTAGTGCTGGCATGGGAATATCGGCACAGGCTCTTTGGTCAGGTCATAGCCCTGTTCGAGCAGGTTCTTGTAGATCATAGGGAAGCGTTTTTTGAGGAACTCGCTGTCCTTGTAGCTTATATCAAGGTAGAAGTCATCAGAACCCTGCTTGCGGGATTCGAGGATTATAGCGTGGGAAACTACATCACGGGGAGCGAGTTCCAGGCGCTCGTCGTAGTTGTGCATGAAGCGCTCCTTGTGGCAGTTGAGCAGGTAAGCGCCCTCGCCACGGACAGCCTCGGAAATAAGGAAGCACTCACGGGTAGCTCTGTTATTGAAAGCAGTGGGGTGGAACTGAACGTAGCTCAGGTTCTTGATCTTAGCGCCCATTTCGTAGGCGAAAGTGATGCCGTCACCGGTAGCGATAGCTGAGTTTGTGGTGAATTTATAAACTCTGCCGATACCGCCGGTAGCGAAGATAAGGAAGTGGCAGTTAGCGGTGATATACTCATCATCGGTAGTTTTCAGGAAAGCGGAGTAGCCGGTAGAAGTCTGTTTAGTGGCGCATACGATAGTATTTTCCATTATAGTGACATTGGGAAGCTTCTGGACATTTTCCAGGAGGGTGGAGGTTATCTCCTTACCGGTAGCGTCAGCGTGGTGGAAGATACGGTGGTGGGAGTGACCGCCTTCGAGGGTACGGTGGTAAGTACCGTCGGGGTTTTTGTCAAATTCAACGCCCAGTTCGATGATACGCTCCAGATCCTGAGCGGCTTCGCTTACTAAGGTATGAACAGCGTCAACGTTGTTCTTGAAGCTGCCGGCGATGAGGGTATCGTTCTGGTGGTACTGGATATTGTCGGTGGGAGAGTTGTAAACACCGGCGATACCGCCCTGAGCCAGTGAGGAGTTACACAGGGGCAGTTCTCTCTTGCACAGGAGGAGTATATTCAGTTCGGAGGGGAGGTTGATAGCGGCGTAAAGACCAGCCGCACCGCAGCCCACGATGATAACGTCATAATTTACAGACATAACAAAACACGTCCTTTATAGAATTTATCAATCCGGCTACTCAATGGAGTAGCATACAAACATTATACCACAAAATCCGTCAAATAGCAAGACCCACATCATAATTCGTAATTCGTAATGCGTAATGCGTAATTAATGGTATCGCCTTGCGGCGATGAATTTAAAACCGTCCGGCTACAGTACATTGTGTACTGTGCCGGACGGTTTGCTTTTTGGTATGGCTTGCGGCGTTAAACTTCCGCTACAGAAATAGTGCAGCGCAATTACGCATTACGAATTACGAATTACGCATTAATTTCAGAGTTCTTCTGAATCGTCAGAAAGCGAAGCAGTGAGTCCGCTGACTTCCTCGGCGGTAGGCATACGGGTAAAGGGGATCACCTTTTCATCGCAAGCGCCCCATACAGCGAAATTCTCCTTTGCCTGCTCAAGGCTGGGCTTATTAGCGCCGCCTGCAAGAGTTGGGTCAAGGCGCTGTGCCTTGTCGTCCTCCCAGTAGCACACCGGGCAAACGACAGACTGGTCTTTGGCTTCCAGTGTGAAGTATCCGCAGCAGTCGCAAGCCTTCTTAGCAGTAGTGTTTTGGGTCATATCCTCGATGACCTTGTTCCACTCCTTGATGTAGATATTCTCGAAAGCGTAGGTCATATCGCTGATGTCCTGGAGTTTTATAAATTCCAGGATAAGCGCCATACCGCTGCCGGGTTCGATATCCTCCGGCAGACCCTTTTCGTCAGCCAGTGCGGAGAATTCGTCGTAAATATCCGGGTCAGCGGTCTTGCCGTCAGTCCAGAGATAGGGGTCAAGTCCTGCGACAAAATCGCAGTACTCCTCGGAGCTGTCCTCAGTGAGTTTCTGCTCCAGAATGTTGTACATAGCCATAATAAGCTGATATCTTGTCATGATTATCTCCTTTTGAGGAATTCCTCATACTTATCGCAGATCTCTTTAGTCTCACCGAAAGCCACCTGATTTCCCTTGTCGAGCCAAAGTACTTTAGTAGCCATACGACGTATCTGGTCGAGGGAGTGGGAAACCAGCAGAGTGGTAGCGCCGCCCTTGATGATCTCCAGCATCTTGTCCTCGCTCTTTTTCCTGAAAGCGCCGTCGCCAACGGAAAGCACCTCGTCGAGAATGAGTATCTCCGGCTTTACCAGGCAGGCGATAGAGAACGCAAGCCTTGATTTCATACCAGAGGAAAGGTGGGAGAACCGCCTGTCCTCGAATTCTTTCAGTTCAGCGAACTGTATGATACTCTCGTAGGTATCGTTCATGAATTCACGGGTATAACCCAGCATAGCGCCACGGAGGAAGGTATTCTCCTTAACGGTAAGGTCGCCGTCGAAGCCAGTACCCAGTTCCAGCAGAGAGGCGATAGTACCTCTTACAGCCATAGTACCCTCAGTAGGGCGCATGATACCGGATATCACTTTCAGGAGTGTTGATTTTCCAGCGCCGTTAGTGCCGATGATCCCCAGCAGTTCGCCCTCGTCGATAGAGAAAGTGACGTGGTTTACTGCCTTGAATTCCTTTTCGGTGTAAGTGCCTTTGAGTTTCTGGATAATAACGTCTTTCAGTCCCACGGTGGAGAAATCGCCCACGATGTAGGAAACAGAAACGTCATTCAGTTCGATCTTTTTCAAAATACTGCCCCCCGATCATTACATATAGTACAGGAACTTGTAGTTGTACTTCTTATATATCCAAGCGCCCACGCCAACAGCCAGCAAAGCGTAAAGAAGGCACAGTGCATGGGTCTTGATGCCGGGGATATAGCCGTCGAGGACTATATGGCGTATATAGGTAATGTAGACGTACAGGGGATTAAGGTAGAACAGCTTACGCACGTTCTCAGGGTAGGTGTCGGTGTAGTAGAATATTGCCGACAGGTACATGAGCATAAGTGTGAAGATGTCGTAGAGGTACTGTATATCCTTGAAGATAACGAACAGCGCCGAGAGAATGAATCCGCAGCCGATATTGAACACGATAAGGGTGATTATTGGGTATATCAGCATAAGGAAGCGGAAGTGGAACACAACGCCGTCCACAGCGGCGAATATAAAGAATATTATCAGCGTCAGACCGAAGTTTATAAGAGATGCCACATTTTTTGACAATAGGAACATATACTTCGGCAGGTTGATCTTGGTGATGATACCGGCATTCGACATAAGGCTGCTCATACCGCCGTAAGTCGAGTCCTTGAAGAAGGCGTAAGTCAGGTTGCCGGCGAAAAGGTATATGGTGTAGTGAGGCTTGTCTCTGCCGAAGAAGTGGGTAAATACTATACTCATGATGAGAAGCTGCATCAGAGGCGAGATAAGGCTCCACACCATACCCAGGGCTGTTCGTTTGTACTTCTTTTTAAAATCTCTTTTAACAAGCTCCTCGAAAAGGAACTTGTGCTTTTTAAGCTGTGTGATCTGATTTTTTACAGCATCAAGCATTGTTGCGTCCTTTCTATCTTTGAGTCAATGCGTAATTCACCTTAAACATCAATGCGTAATGAAAGAGTTCGCTCCGCTCACAAATCAGAAAATGAATTACGAATTGTTATTTTAATATCCATCGCCGCATTGCGTTGCCTTAATTACGCATTACGAATTACGCATTACGCATTAAAAAAGGTGTCCTGCATTGCGGATAAAGTATTTAAACTATGACTGCTCTTATTGCGGCAGAACCGGCAATTTCCTTGTCCTCAAGAATAACCCTGATGTTCATGACGCATCTCTCAGAACCCTGCGGGCAGACTACCGGCAGAAGGAACGACAGATTATTCAGGTCGATGCTCTGTCTTCCTACGGGAGTAAGGTGTACTACTGCTTCATCAACGAACCAGTAGTTTACGGTGATATCCTTTGAACCCAGGCGCTCAATGATATTCTTGTCGATAGTGAACGGAACTCTTGTACAGCTCTTTGCCTTAGCCATGAAGAAAGCAGGTGCGCTGACGGCGATATTGTCCTCAGCACCGACAACTGCACAGAATGAAGGCTTTTCACGGTAAAGCAGGAAGTATGAATCGCAGTAGGACTTGTATACGTCCTTAGCCTCCTGCTGAAGCTGAAGTTCTCTTGCAAAGCGCATTATCTTTATCTGGTTCTCCTCACGGACATTCTCGTGGAAGTCCTCACGCAGTCCCTCGAACACATGACCGTCCTTGTAGAGGATACTGTAGTGGTTCTCGAAAAGGAACTCCTTCGGCTGGAGGAAAACGTTCCAGTCGGACTTAGTACCGGGCCAGCACATTGATACATATGGTACAGCCCTGAACATATCCGGGTAAGTCTTCATACCGTAGTTGAAGTAGGTCGCCCATTCACAAACGCCCTTGTCGATGATGTAGTCGTACTTCTCAGTCATTTCGTTGTAGATGCGTCTGTCGATGACCTGCATCTGGTGGGAAGCGTACATCATAGTGGGGTAGCCGTTTTCTTCCAGGAACTTCTTTGTGCGGAACTGCTGGAGGTCGAAGGAAGTGGGTCGGTTGTATCGTCCCTCCCACTCGTTCAGGTCGTAGCAGTAGTAAGCGTTGTAAGCGCCGTCCTTGATAAAGTCCTCGATAGTGACGGTACGCAGAGGGCGGTAGTCATCATCAGTCATGATGAAAACGTCGTCGAATATAGGGTTACGCAGGGCAAGAGCACGGAGGAAGAAATTACGTGTACCGTGGTCTTCCGGGAGGGCTCTGCCTGCGAGGATCTGGCTGTCGGTCAGGAATTTCAGGGTAAGTCTGCCCTTGTAGCGCTCCTTGATCTCCTCAACGTTCTTGTCGGGAGTACAAAGCACCATTTCAGTTATGAACGGCATGAACTCCTCAATAAAGGGGAGAGTTGCCAGTATATCGTCATTTCTTGCAGTAAGACATACAAGCTGCTTGATAGTAGTACCCTCCGGAACTTTCTTCGGGTTCTCGCCGAGAGTTTCCAGAGCCTTCATCATAGCCTCAGCGGACTGATCCCAGGTAAAGGGAACATAGGATTTCAGGCGCTCCTTGCGGGACTGATACTTTGCGTCATCGTTCATGAGCGACTTGACACATTCAGTAAGGCTATTCTTGTCATGTGGATCGAAGTAGTCAGCATAATCGCCGGCAACTTCGTGAAGTACACCGATATCCGAAGCAACAACGGGAGTTCCTCTCATGAATGCCTCGATAAGGGGCAGACCGAATCCCTCGTTGAATGTGGGGAACGCAACCGCAAAAGCATTTTTATAAAGGTAGTCAACAGTAGCATCGTTGGGCTTTTCCACGAAGAAAAGGTTCTTGCCAAGAAGCTTATGCTCGTTGATACGCTGTTCCAGTTCCTCCACGTTCCAGCCGATACGTCCGGCGAAAACTGCGTTCATTCCGGCTGCTGCCAGACCGTTTTCCAGAGCGTCGATAACGAGAGCATGGTTCTTTCGTGGCTCGATAGTACCGATCATAAGCAGGTACTTGCCCTTTCCGGCGATATCCTTTACCTGCTCATCAACTTCCTCACGGGTCTCCTTAGTGCCGTTGTTGGTGAAATCAGCACTGAGTGGAACGACGATAGCCGGTTTATGCGGAACTCCCAGCTTATCTGCAAGGTCATCAAGTGCCTTGACAGTAGTCTGGGCATTGGTTATGATAAGGTCTGCGTACTTTATATTAGCGCCTACATACAGCATAAAGTTGGCAGTAGTATTATCGTGGCAGAACTGGGGATCAGTAATGGGGATAAGGTCGTAAAGCTGAGTTACTATCTTAACGCCTTTCTGCTTGAGGATAGGGAACAGCCAGCTTCTTTTCAGGCGTGAATTCCACACACTGTCAATGTCGAAGAACACCGAGCCGGAAGGGATATCCCTTATCTCGATGACCTGCGGTGTGAGGATGGAATAGCGCTCTATATCGCCCTCAGTGAAGTACCTGATGAAGCGCTCGTTATTAAGGCGCTGGAAAGCTTTCTTTCTGTGGGAATAGCTAAGGAGTATGAACTCATGCTCCTTATTTTCCAGCAATCTCACAGTTACCTCACGGACAACACGCTGAATACCCGTTAAAAAGTCAACGAGCATAAGATTAGACAGATCAATATAAAACTTCATAAATCAGTAATCCTTTCGTATCACTTCATGCCCATGACCTTGCGGGCAGCTTTTTTCATGAATTCAGGCATTTTGCGGTAGGTGTTCATGAGTTTTTCGGGGATAGAAACGCTGGAGGAACTCTTAAGTCCGGACAGGCTGCCGCCGAAGGAGTTGTTAGCGGAGTAGACGTTGTTTGTGAGCCTTATCTGGGTATTGAAGAATTCATCGGAACTTTTCAGAGCGTTAACTACTCTGTGCTGGAAGTCGAGTGTCGGCATATCCTCATATTCCGCCCAGTTTTCGAGAGCCGCAGGGTCTATCTGACGGGCAAGCATGGAAAGGTAGGCAGTTTTGAGGAAGCGGTCGTTATCCTGTTCCTCGGTCATAGCCAGGACGTTAACAGTACCAGGTACATTAACAGCCATAGTCATATAGCAGGGTTTGTCGATACTCATTTTGCCGCCGGCAGCGCTGTAGTTTTTGTCGACGATGTCATAAATAGCGGCATACAGATTCCTGTCGATATCGTTCATAAGCAATACTCCTTTGTGATAATACATTCAGTTTAGTATACCACGTTTCCCCCAAAATGTCAAGCCAAGCTGCGTCAGCTTGACCACATCTCACGTTGACGCTTGCTTACGCTCGCTCACATAATAGAAGCAGAACTTTTTCCGTCGCTCAACCTTGTTTGTACTGGTACAGAGTTCTCCGGTAAAATATAGAGTAGCAAGTACACAAAAAATCCTGAATAGCACTTAGTACCAAGCAGAATATGGTTGAGCGACGGAAAAAGTCTCGCTTCTATTATGTAAGCGAGCTTGCGAGCGTCAACGTGAGAAGCGCCGCCGCTCGCTAAGCGGCATGGTATTGACATTTGGGGGAGAATTTGGTATAATAAGTGCGTATAGGTATTTTGCCTGCCGGCTGCTGAGCAGTTTGGCTATTGTTAACATAAAGGAGACTATCGCAGCAAATCTGCATTTACAATATGACAAAGAGAGACGGTTTCAAAAGAATTATTTCCTTCGGCTCGGCTGTAGTCCTTATGGGTATCCTCATGGGCGCTTTTGCCTGGATGTGGTACAGATACTTCAGCGATACTATAGTCCTGCCCTATTACCGCCGTGGAAACTGGGTGCTTATCGGCATCTACGGCATTATAGTATGGCTGTTTTTCCGGGTTTACGGCGGCTTCAAGCTGGGTTACCTGAAAAAAACAGATATGCTGTATTCCCAGCTTATTTCAATGGTGTGCATCAATTTCGTCGCTTACTTCCTCATAAGCCTTATCGGTCGTGACTTTATGCCGCCTATGCCAATAGTTCTGCTTACTATTGCGGACTTCGGCTTTATATCAGTCTGGACGCTTGTGTCCTCATGGCTGTACTTCATGATATATCCTCCAAGAAAACTGCTTATCCTCTACGGAAGCCACCAGGCTGCCGCTCTCGTCCAGAAAATGAGCGAGAGAGTGGACAAGTATATGATATGCGAATCTGTCAGCATTAATGACGAAGCAGAGCATATCAAAAGCCTTATAATGAAGTATGAGGGCGTTATCATCTGCGATATCCCGGCAGAACAGCGAAATGATACCCTGAAATTCTGCTTTGAAAATTCAAAGCGTGCGTATATTGCACCGAAGATATCAGATATTATTATCAGAGGTGCTGACGATATCCGCCTTTTCGATACTCCCCTGCTTCTTTGCCGTAACTACGGGCTCGACTTTGAGCAGCAATTCCTGAAAAGAGTATTCGATATCATATTTTCCGCTATTTTCCTGATAATATCCAGCCCGCTTATGCTAATACTGGCGCTGATAATCAAAACCAGCGACGGCGGTCCGGTGTTTTTCAAACAGAAGCGCCTTACCATCAACGGCAAAGAGTTCAGCGTGTATAAGTTCCGCAGTATGATAGTTGACGCTGAAAAGCACGGCGCTCAGCTTGCTTCTGAGGACGACCCCAGGATAACGCCTGTAGGCAAGGTAATGCGTAGATTTCGCCTTGACGAGCTGCCGCAGCTTCTCAATATCCTCAAAGGGGATATGTCAGTTGTAGGCCCTCGCCCGGAACGCCCCGAACTTACCGAGGAGTACGAAAAGGATATGCCTGAATTCCGCTTCAGACTGCGTGTTAAGGCTGGTCTTACCGGCTACGCTCAGGTAACAGGCGTTTACGACACTACCCCATACGATAAGCTGAAAATGGATCTGATGTATATAGAGAATTACTCCTTCCGCATGGATATGCAGATAATTCTCATGACCATAAAAACCATGTTCTTTCCGTCACGCTCAAATGAAGCTGCCGGTGAACAGACTAACAGAAAAGAGGATTCTGAAAAATGAAGACTACCGCAGTTATCATGGCTGGCGGCAGAGGCGAGCGCTTCTGGCCGAAAAGCCGCAACTCCAGACCAAAGCAGTTCCTGTCCCTGACATCGGACGGCGAGACTATGATACAGAAGACCGTAAAGCGCCTTCTGCCAATAGTTGATATGGAGGACATCTATATCGTTACAAACGCCGCATACAAGCAGCTTGTTCTGGATCAGATAAAGGGTCTGCCGGAGGAGAATATCCTGGCTGAGCCTTGTGCAAGGAACACAGCCCCCTGCATTGCCTTTGCTTCCGCTGTAATAAGCCGGAAGTACGATGATGCGGTCATGCTGGTGCTTCCCTCTGACCACCTTATCGGTTATGAGAATATCTATATCAGCACACTGAAAAAGGCTATAAAGGTCGCAGAGAAGGACAAGAACCTTGTCACTATCGGCATCACTCCCACCTACGCTGAAACAGGCTACGGCTACATCAACTTCGGTGAGGAATGCGGCGACGCTTTCAAGGTCGAAAGATTCGTTGAAAAGCCCGACAAGAAAACCGCCAAGGGCTATCTGGCTTCCGGAAAATACCTCTGGAATAGCGGTATGTTCGTCTGGAAGATATCCTCCGTTATGGAGAATATCAGGAACTTCATGCCAGATATCTATGAGGGCGCAGTAAAGATCGGCGAGTCATTCGGAACTCCCGACTTTGAGGACACTCTGGTAAGAGAATTCACAGCCTTCCGCAGCGAGTCAATCGACTTCGGCATCATGGAAAAGGCTGAGAGCATATACACTATCCCCGGCAGCTTCGGCTGGGACGACGTTGGAAGCTGGCTGGCTATTGAGCGTATCAATGAGACTGACGACGCTAAGAACTATATCGACGGCGACGTTATCGCTGTTGACTCCGAGAGAACCACCATATGCGGCGGTAAACGCCTTGTGGCTGCTATCGGCGTAGAGGATATAGTCATTGTGGATACCGATGACGTTGTGCTGGTATGCTCAAAGAACCATACCCAGGACGTTAAGAAGGTCATCACCCAGCTTCGTGAAGCCGGCAGAGATAATCTCACATGATCCTCACTGTTTAAACCACAGTGTTTCACATAATACCATTATATTAAAAGGAGAAATTTTAGATGAAGAACGCACTTATTACAGGAATCACAGGTCAGGACGGCTCATATCTTGCAGAACTGCTCCTCGAAAAGGGCTATAACGTGTACGGTATCTGGAGAAGAAAGGCTACCGTTGACTACGGCAATATCGCTCACCTCAAGGACAAGGTAACTCTTATCTACGCTGATATGACCGACCCCGTTTCCCTTATTTCCGCTATGAAGATCTCTCAGGCTGACGAGGTATACAACCTGGCTGCACAGTCATTCGTAGCTACAAGCTGGGACACTCCCCTGGGTACTGCTGATATCGACGCTATCGGCGTTACAAATATGCTGGAAGCTATCCGCATCGTAAAGCCGGAGGCTCGCTTCTACCAGGCTTCAACTTCTGAGATGTTCGGTCTGGTACAGGCTATCCCCCAGTGCGAGACTACTCCCTTCTATCCCAGAAGCCCCTATGGTGTAGCTAAGCTGTACGGTCACTGGATCACAAAGAACTACCGTGAGAGCTACAATATGTTCGCTTGCTCAGGTATCCTCTTTAACCACGAGTCTGAGCGCAGAGGTCTGGAATTCGTTACAAGAAAGATCACTAACGCTGTTGCACGCATAAAGCTGGGCGTTCAGGACTATGTTGAGCTTGGTAATATGGACTCAAAGCGTGACTGGGGTCACTCAAAGGACTACGTTCGTGCTATGTGGCTCATGCTCCAGCAGGATAAGCCCGACGACTACGTTATCGCTACCAACGAGACAAGAACTGTCCGTGAATTCGTAGAGACCGCTTTCGGTCACGTTGGCATCGAGATCCAGTGGCAGGGCGAGGGCGTTGACGAGATCGGTATCGACAAGGCTACAGGCAAGACTATCGTTAAGGTAAATAAGAAGTTCTTCCGTCCTGCTGAGGTAGATATCCTCCTGGGCAACCCTGCTAAGGCTGAGGCTGCACTGGGCTGGAAGCGTGAGATCTCATTCTCTGAACTGGTAGAAAGAATGGTAAAGAATGACCTCGCTCTGGTTGAGAACGAGATCAAGGTAAAGGAAATTCTCGGCTGATAATAGTCAAAAGGGGTAATGACTATGGAAATGAAAGTGCTGAGAAGCGAAAAAAAGGGGTATAAGAAAGATGATGTGATGATGAAGCTGGATCAGCTGAATGTCCTTATTATGGGCGTTCAGGACGGCTCGATAAGCAAGGCTGATGCCTGCAACGAGGCTCAGCTCATCGCAGAAACACCTATGAAAACCGCATTCTTTGACGGTTTTAACAAGGAGGATACGGATAACTATATCCGTGAACTCCTTGACTACATCGCTGCACTCTGACCGGCATACCGCTGGATCTTGTTGATGATAAGGGGTAATTATCATGAAAAAGACTATTCTTCGCAAAGCATTGATAGGTTATGACAAAGGCGACGTTCTCATGAAGCTGGACGGTATAAATACACTGGTAGCTGACGTGAGAGACAATCTGGTAAGCAAAAGCCAGGCGTTGACAGAGGCTCAGCAGATCGCCGCAAGCCCCATAAGAACGGCATTTTTCAATAGTTTCAAAAAGTCTGACGTGGATAACTACGTAAGACAACTTGTGGCACAGCTCGCCGCACTTTAAGACAAACATTTAACAGGAGGAGAAGCTGATTTGAATATATCTTTTGACGCAGTTCCGCTTATCAGCGACCGCATGACTGGAATTGGCTGGTGTGAGGCTGGGCAGACTATGGCACTCGCACGCCTGTACCCGGAAAACCGCTATACCTACAGCTTCTTCTCACGCAAGGACGACCATATCAAGCTGGAGAGGATCGCACCATTCGCCGGGAAGAATATCAACACCCGGCTGGTGCATTTCTCCGGATATATCTACCGTGCCGCAAGCACGTTCCTGCCTGTGCCGTACAGCACATTCTTCGGCACTTCCGACGACCTGACGCACTTTTTCAACTATATCGTGCCGCCGGGAGTCAAGGGAAAGACCGTTGTCACCGTTCATGATATGGTGTACAAGGCGTTCCCGGAGACTGTAAGGGCAAGGACTAAGTATATGCTCAATTCCGGACTGAAACAGTCCATGAACAGGGCAGATATGATCGTTACTGATTCACAGTTTTCAAAAGACGAAATAATTAAGTATTTTCCGCAGCACAGCGATAAGATAAGAGTAGTGCAGTGCGGCGTTGATCTGGAAAAATTCCGCCCATGCACTGAGCCTGAGCGTATACCGGAAGTCAAGAAGTCCCTTGGCATCGAGGGAGACTACTTCCTCTACCTGGGTACTATCGAGCCGAGAAAGAACCTGGAGCGCCTTATCAAGGCGTACCATATCTGCACTCAGCGCATAGGCAGCGACCTGCCGAAACTGGTTCTCGCCGGCGGCAAGGGCTGGCTGTACGACAGTATCTTCGCCAAAGTCACTGAACTGGGTCTGACCGACAGGGTGATATTCACAAAATACGTCCCCTCCGAGGATATGAACCCTCTTATGTGCGGTGCTGTTGCTTTTGTATTCCCGTCTATCTATGAAGGGTTCGGTATGCCGCCGCTGGAAGCTATGGCGTGCGGAGTGCCGGTGCTTGCTTCAGATGCGGCTTCTCTGCCGGAGGTAACTGGCGACTGTGCGGTTATCTGCAATGCCTACTCCGAGGAGAGCATAGCCGAGGGACTTCTGCGCCTTTACGACGATACGGCACTTCGGGCTGATCTCAGCCGCCGTGGTCTGGAAAGGGCTTCGCAGTTTACCTGGGACGCTTCTGCAAAGCAATTATATAATGTATACAAGGAACTTTTTTAACAGGGAGGCTGCTATGACTGATTTCACTAACTTCCTCACCCCTGAGGACGAATTCAAACTGGAATTTGAGCGCTATTTCACTGAGTTTATGAACCACGCAAGAATGGATACTCTCGAAACCGATGAGTCTTTCAAAGCCTGGACTATTGAACTGATGAATAAGGGCGAAAAGCTGGGTCTTGACCTTCAGCAAATGGTCATAGATGCCACAAAAACCCCAGGACAGGAATAATGGCAAGGCTGCGTGTTCTTGAAGTAAATAAGGCATACTTCCCCCATGTGGGCGGTATTGAGAGCATTGTCAGACAATACTCCGAGGAACTTGGTACTGCACACCCTGATGTAAAGATCCGCACACTGGTGTGCCGTGACGGTTTCGGCACTCCTATGAGCGAATGCATCGGAGGAGTACACCTGCGGCGCTCAGGCAGCATGGGGACGTACTTTTCATGCCCTTTATCACTGTCGTTCCTGCGTGATTTCCGCAAAATGGCTGCAAATTCGGACGTGGTGCATATCCATGTCCCCTTTCCGCTGGCAGACCTTGCGCTGCTGCTTTCCGGATTTAAAGGAAAAGTGGCAGTATCATGGCACAGTGATATCGTCAAGCAGAAAAAACTGCTGAAACTCTATGCTCCGCTGCTGAGAAGCCTTCTTCGCAGGGCGGATATTATTTTTGTAGCCACAAAAGGTCACATCAAAGGCTCTGACTGGCTGCGCCCATACGCCAGAAAGTGCAGAGTGCTGCCCTATGGCGTAAATGTGGAGGACTACCTTACTGTCCCCGAAAAACCGCTGCTTACCGAGAAATGCACCAATAAAGGCAGCGTGAAAATTTTCTTCACCGGCAGACTGGTCTACTACAAGGGCGTGGACGTTCTGCTGAAAGCTTTCAGGGCTGCTAACCTCCGCAATGCTGAGCTTTTCATAGCCGGAAGCGGTGAACTTGAGGACAGTCTGCGGCATTTCGCAGTCAGCTCAGGCATCGGCGACAGAGTCCATTTTCTGGGATTCCTCGATGACGATGACCTGAAACAGGCTTACGCTGACTGCGATATCTTCGTGCTGCCCTCTGTTGAGAAAAGCGAAGCGTTCGGCATAGTCCAGCTTGAGGCTATGGCAAGCGGAAAACCCGTTATAAATACCCGTCTGCCCTCCGGTGTGCCGTATGTGAGCATACACGGAAGGACAGGTCTGACTGTTCCGCCCAAGGACTACCGTATACTTGCGGCGGCTATGCGTACTCTTGCTTCGGACGAAAGTCTGCGGAAAAAGTACGGCGAAGCGGCAAGAAAACGTGCCGCTGAACATTTTGACGAGAAAACTATCATCGACAGGCTCTATAACTACCTGTCGTCAGGGAGGTAAGACCGTGAGATCATTGATAATCGGCGCAGCAGGATTCGTGGGCGGATACCTTATCCGTGAACTTTCCGCCGCAGGGCAGGAAGTCCATGCTACACATCTGCCAAATGAAACTGTGAACGTGCCGTGCAGCACTCATGTGCTGGATATTATGGTTCAGGACGATATTACGGCGCTCCTGAAAGAAGTTGAGCCGGACGTTATCTATCATCTCGCCGCACAGAGTTCGGTGGCTGTCTCATGGAAGAAGCCCCAGCTTACAGCGCAGGTGAACGTTATCGGCGCTATAAATGTATTCGAGGGAATAAGGGCTTCCGGGCTTGATAAGGTAAGGACTGTTGTCATCGGTTCAGGTGAACAGTACGGCTTTATCCGCCCTGACACTTGCCCACTTGACGAGGACGAACCCCTCCACCCCGGCAATATCTACGCCGCTACAAAGGCTTGCCAGGAATCTATCGGCATGATATACTCAAGAAGCTACGGTATGGACATGATCTTCGTCCGTGCATTCAATCACTCAGGTCCGGGGCAGAGCGATATGTTCGTTATCTCCGACTTCTGCCGCCAGATAGCCGATATCGAAGCCGGAAACCGTGAAAACGTCATGCGTGTGGGAAACCTCTCCGCTAAACGTGATTTCACAGATGTAAGGGACGTTGTAAGGGCTTACCGTCTGCTGGGAGGATCCGGCAAAAAGGGCAAAGTCTATAACGTGGGCAGAGGAAAGGCCGTTCCCATAAGCTATATCCTGGAAACCGCAGTCTCTATGGCAAAAACGGATATCCGTGTCGAGACTGACCCGGCTAAGATGCGTGCATCTGATATACCGATAATCGAGCCGGACGTTTCGGAGATATTCAATGATGCCGGCTGGGAAGCAAGGATCACACTGGAACAAACCATTGCAGATACTCTCGGTTACTGGAGAGACAAGGTCTGAGAAACTTACAAGGAGGCTGTAAGTATGGACATGAGACTGACAAGGGACAAGATGAAAACCTTTGACGGACACGAGAAGATCGGTGTGCTGACGGTTTCGGCAAAGCTTACCGAAATGGGCGAGCTTCAGAACGCAGCCAACGAGGTGCTTGCCGCCAATATCAACGACCTGATAAGACGTGTGTGCGCTCTGGAGGACAAGGCTGAGCGTGATGATGAGATACTGAAAAAGATCGCCGTCGAGCTTTCCGGCTTCAAAAAGGAACTCGACCGCATACGCCTTACCGAAAAACTCAATTCCGGCGCAATAGAGCGGCTTGACCGGGCTATGCGCCTGGCTCAGGGCGATACAGACTGAGTGCCATTCATGGAATTTGGTAAAGTTGTATAAAATGAAAAATTTTCCGCAAAATACTTGACTTTATCGGAGTTTTGTTATATTATATATGTATTGACGCTTGGGTCTTTGAAGCGTCATTGCAGCTTGACTGAATCAACGGAGATCAGCGCCATTGTGCAGTCTCCGTTTTTCTTTTTGCTACTATTCCTAAATAGAAAGAGGGTGTTTGAATGGATATCGGAGAGAAACTACAGGAAGAACTCGAATGTAGGGTGGCGTTTACTATTCCAATAGGAAACGGTATCCCCGTACCGGAGTCCTGCGTTATCACATGGGTAATAATGGCTGTGCTTGTATTAGCTTCCATACTTCTGGTAAGAAAGCTGAAAAAAGTGCCTACCGGTTCGCAATGTCTGCTTGAAATAGCTATCAACTGGATGAATAACTTTTTCCTGGAGATACTCGGTCCGAAGGGTAAGCGCTATCTGCCGTTCCTTGAGACTCTGCTTATATATATCGGCGTATCGAATATAATCGGTCTGGTAGGATTAAGACCGCCTACGAAGGATATGGGCGTTACCGCTACTTTAGCTATATTCGCTATACTCCTTATACAGTACAGCGGTATCAGAGAAAGATCGCCTAAGGGCTGGCTTCGCAGCTTCATAGAACCTATGCCGCTGATGCTGCCGATGAACATACTGGAGCTTGTTATCAAGCCTCTGTCACTTTGTATGCGACTTTTCGGTAATGTCCTTGGCGCATTCGTTGTAATGGAGCTTATCAAAATGGTTATCCCCGTGGGTATCCCACTGGTGCTCAGCTTCTATTTTGATATCTTCGACGGCTGTATTCAGGCATATGTATTCGTATTCCTCACATCTCTGTTCATGTCAGAGGCTATGGGCGAGGAAGAATAACCACACAACTAACTTACGGAGGTATATTTCATGGGTTCAATAGCACTGGGCGCAGGTCTGGCAGTTCTTACAGGCGCTGGCGCTGGTATCGGTATCGGTATCGCTACATCTAAAGCAGCAGATGCTATCGCTCGTCAGCCTGAGGCTAAGGGCGATATCAACAAGGCACTCCTCCTGGGATGCGCCCTGGCTGAGGCTACAGCTATCTACGGCTTCGTAATAGCTATACTTATCATATTCTTACTCAAGTAATTCATCACTCACAGACTATTTAGAGTCTGTGTATTCCTGAACGGGAGGTATATTTTTATGGGTTCAATAGCACTGGGCGCAGGTCTGGCAGTTCTTACAGGCGCTGGCGCTGGTATCGGTATCGGTATCGCTACATCTAAGGCAGCAGACGCTATCGCTCGTCAGCCTGAGGCTAAGGGCGATATCAACAAGGCGCTCCTTCTGGGATGCGCTCTGGCAGAAGCTACAGCTATCTATGGTTTCGTTATTGCTATCCTTATAATCTTCCTGCTGAAATAATCAGCGGCTACAGTTTTGAAAGAAAGGACGATTTGACATGGGAGAAGCACTGAAAGGCACAATGCTTGACATTAATATATGGAACTTCATCTGGACTGCTGTCAACCTTATCATTCTCTACATACTTCTTAGGATATTCCTTTTCAAGCCGATAAATAAACTCATGGAGGACAGGACTCGCTCCGTCCAGGAGGATATCGACTCTGCAAAGAAGGCTAAGGAGGACGCTGAGGCTTTAAAGCAGCAGTATGAGGATTCCATCAGCGAAGCCAAGGACGAGGCTGGCAGGATAATCGCCAAAGCCCACGAAGATGCCGAGGCTGAAAAGGCAGCTCTTATCAAGAAGTCTCAGGAGGAGGCTGACGAGATAGTTGCGGCTGCCGGTAAAACTATCGAAAATGAACGCAAGAGAGTTATCCAGCAGGCTCAGAGCCAGATAGCTGACCTTGCGATCGAAGCCGCTTCCAAGATTGTCGGCGCTAACCTTGACGACGAAAAGAACCGCAAGCTTGTTGACGAGTTCCTTTCCGAGGAGGAGGGCAGCAGTAAATGAGAGATACTGACAAGGAACTGCTCGATCTGCTTGTCCGCAAGGATATCCCCAGAGAGGATATCGACCTTGCCAAGGGCGTTCTGGAGACTTGCCCGGACGTGGCAGAGACTCTCGCTAACCCTCTGGTAACAAGCGACGAGAAGGAAGCAGTAATAAATAAGCTCTTTCCCCTGAGCATGGGAAAATTCTTCCACAGCGCAGTAAAGGAAAAGGCTGTTGACCATATCCCTGAAATACTGGAGGACTATATCGATATCCTCATCGAGAAGCAGGGAAGCATCAAGGCAGTAGTACGCTACGTTACTCCCCTTACAGAAGTGCAGCAGGCTGACCTGAAAAAGTTCATCATGGAGCGCTTCGTCAAGGAGGACGTTGATATCGAGTACCGCCAGGATCCCGACCTTATCGGCGGATTTATCCTCAATGCCGGCGATGTGGAGTATGACCGCAGCTACCGCACAAGTCTGCGTGCTATGCGTGAAACTCTCCAGAGTAAAGCGACTGAGATAACCGACAGCGAGGACGTTGATTCCGGCGATATCATATCTGTACTCAAAACCGAAGTAAAAGACTTTACCGTAAAGTCCGGCGAGACTGAGACAGGCTTCATTACCCGTATCGGTGACGGTATCGCCCGTGTTCACGGCATGAACTCAGTTATGTACGGCGAACTTGTTGAATTCGAGACAGGCGTAAGAGGTATCGTTCAGAACCTGGAGGAGAAGTCTATAGGCGTTGTTCTCCTGGGCGATGACCACGGTCTTACAGAAGGCTCTACAGTTGTCCGCACTGGCAAGCGTGCCGGCGTGGGCGTAAGTGACGAGCTGCTGGGACGTGTTGTTGATGCCCTGGGAAGCCCTATCGACGGTCAGGGCGCTATCCGTGCTGACGATTACTTCCCTATCGAGCGTGAAGCCCCTGGCGTTATCGAGCGTAAGTCGGTAAACGTGCCGCTCCAGACAGGTATACTGGCTATCGACGCTATGTTCCCTATCGGACGTGGACAGCGTGAGCTTATCATCGGCGACCGCCAGACCGGTAAGACCTCTATCGCTGTTGATACTATCATAAACCAGAAGGGTCAGGACGTTATCTGTATCTACGTTGCTATCGGTCAGAAGAATTCTACCGTTGCACAGGTAGTTAATACCCTGAAAAAGTACGGCGCTATGGATTACTCCGTAGTTGTATGCGCAAGCGCCAGCGACCCTGCACCTTTCCAGTACATTGCCCCCTATTCAGGTACGGCTATGGCTGAATACTTCATGTCAAAGGGCAAGGACGTTCTCATCGTATACGATGACCTCTCCAAGCACGCTGTTGCTTACCGTGCAATGTCCCTGCTGCTGCACCGTCCGCCCGGACGTGAGGCATACCCCGGCGACGTTTTCTATCTCCATTCGAGACTTCTGGAGCGTTCCAGCCGTCTTGACGACGAACATGGCGGTGGTTCACTTACTGCCCTGCCTATTATCGAGACTCTGGCTGGCGATATCTCCGCTTATATACCTACTAACGTTATCTCTATCACCGACGGACAGATATTCCTGGAGAGCGAGCTTTTCAACTCCGGTCAGCGTCCTGCGGTAAACTACGGTCTGTCAGTATCCCGTGTAGGCGGTGCAGCACAGACTAAGGCTATGAAGAAGGCTGCCGGCAATCTGCGTATCGACCTGGCACAGTTCAAGGAAATGGAGATATTCACACAGTTCTCCTCTGAACTTGACCAGACTACCACTGACCTCTTAAACCACGGTCATATGCTGACAGAACTCCTGAAACAGCCCCTTTACCACCCTCTGCCCCACTATGAGCAGGTAATACTGCTGTATGCGGCTCAGCACGGTCTTTTCGACCTTATCCCCCTGAAAGAACTGAAGGACTATACCTCTGAACTTATGAGCTATATCCGCAGCTATGGTCAGGACATCATCGAGGAGATCGAGGAGAAGAAGGTGCTTACCGAGGATCTGGGCGAGCGCATTGAGCGTATCGTTACTGCCTTTGAGGAATAAGGAGGCGCAAGACTATGGCTAATATGCGAGAGATCAGGGAGCGTATCGCAAGTATCCAGCAGATACTCAAGATAACTAACGCTATGTACCTGATGTCGTCCTCAAAGCTGAAAAAGGCAAGGAAATCACTTGAAGCCACTGAGCCTTACTTCTATAAGCTCCAGGAAACTATCGACAGCGTTCTGGAGCATACTCCCCATACCCGTCAGCTTTTCTTCGACAGAAGATCAGGTATACCTGAGGAAAAACGTAAAAAAGGTTATATCGTTATAACAGCTGACAAGGGTCTTTGCGGAAGCTATAACCACAATATCATCAAGTTCGCTGAGCAGAAGATAGACGAAGTACCAGATATCGACAACTGCTACCTGTTCGTAATGGGACAGGTGGGCAGAATGCATTTCCAGCACAAAAAGCGCAACGACAAGAACTTCACCGTTGACAGCGAGTTCCTGTATACCACCCAGAACCCTACAATGTACAGGGCTATGGAGATAGCAGAACTGGTCATCGAGAAGTTCCGCAACCACGAACTTGATGAGGTGTACGTTCTGTACACCGATATGGTAACGTCTGCTGTGCAGGAGACAAGAAGCCTCCGCCTTCTCCCATTCGAGAGAAAGCACCTGGGCAAAGCCTCCGACGGTACTATGAAGAAGCTGCCGAAAGCATCATTCGTTCCCTCGCCGGAAAAGGTTATGGACTACCTTATCCCCCAGTACGCAAAGGGAATAATCTACGGCGCTATGGTCGAGGCGTTCTGCTGCGAACAGCAGTCAAGAATGACCGCTATGGACGCTGCTACCACAAGTGCAAAAGACATGATACGAGAACTGTCGCTGCTGTATAACCGTGCAAGACAGGCGGCTATAACTCAGGAGATCACTGAGGTAGTCGGTGGCGCTAACAGTCTCGGCGAAGAATAATAATCCAGCATAAAGGAGCGAAAATATGAAATTATGGACTGTACAGAATGCAGGCATAGTTAATGCTATTGCAAATAACGGCTCTTATCAGCCTATATTTAAGGAGAGCGACTACGTAAGACGTGACCCTGACCTGGCAGTACTTTATAATACTGTCCTCAATAACTTCAATAAGATACATAACAGCGAATTCCCTGGTCTGGTATTCTGCTTCACCGGCGCTGATGAGAACAATAACCCCTGCGAGATACCTGACTATAAGGCTTTCAAGACACTTATCCGCTCTAAGAAGGAGGTTATCGAGTCACTCTGGAATCACCTTGTCGAGGGAAATGCAGTAGTCCTTGAAATAGACATCGACGAAACATTCAACCCCATGTACATCGACATCAACGACTTCCAGTGTCTTATGCCGCCTATCCTCGAACTGCCTCCCTACGACAGCAAGGAGATAGACAATATCATCAAGTCCATACATTTCGGCATCTACAGACGCTCGCCCCTGCCCAGCGGCATTATTCAGGCTCATATCCCTCAGCTTTTCAAGGAGATCGTAACCAAGATCCATCCTACTTTTGATTTTGAGTAATGCAGCTTATGGGCTGAAAGGAGATAGATAAGTCAATGGAAAAAGGAAGGATAACTCAGGTCATAGGACCTGTTATCGACGTTGAGTTCCCTGCCGGAAAACTCCCTATGATAAGGGACGCTCTGGAGGTAACTATCGACGGCAAAAGGCGTGTAATGGAAGTTGCTCAGCATATGGGCAACCATGTGGTGCGCTGCATCATGCTCGCTACCAGCGAGGGCGTAAGCAAGGGTCTGGAGGTTACTGCTACCGGCTCATGCATCAAAGTCCCCGTAGGTGAAAAGACTCTGGGACGTATGTTCAATGTCCTGGGCGAGGCTATCGACAAGAAGGGCGACGTTGGCGCAGAGGAAATGTGGGAGATCCACCGCAAAGCCCCTACCTTCCAGGAACAGAGCCCCGTTGTTGAGATACTGGAAACAGGTATCAAGGTAATCGACCTTATCGCTCCCTACGCTAAGGGCGGTAAGATAGGTCTGTTCGGAGGCGCTGGTGTTGGTAAGACCGTACTTATCCAGGAGCTTATCCGCAATATCGCCACTGAGCATGGCGGATACTCAATATTCACCGGCGTTGGTGAGCGTTCCCGTGAGGGTAACGACCTCTGGAACGAAATGCAGGAAAGCGGCGTTATCTCAAAGACCGCCCTTGTTTTCGGTCAGATGAACGAGCCGCCCGGATCTCGTATGAGAGTTGCTCAGACCGGTCTTACTATGGCGGAATACTTCCGTGACCGTGAGCATAAGGACGTGCTTCTGTTCATAGACAATATATTCCGTTACGTTCAGGCTGGTTCTGAGGTATCAGCACTTCTGGGACGTATGCCCTCTGCCGTTGGTTATCAGCCTACGCTGGCTACCGAGGTGGGCGAACTCCAGGAGCGTATCACTTCTACAAAGAACGGCTCTATCACATCGGTTCAGGCGGTATACGTTCCTGCGGACGACCTTACCGACCCTGCACCGGCTATCACATTCGCACACCTTGATGCTACTACCGTTCTCTCCAGAAAGATAGTAGAACAGGGTATCTACCCGGCTGTTGACCCGCTGGAGTCCAATTCCCGTATCCTTGAACCGGATATTGTAGGCGAGGAGCATTACGCTATTGCAAGACGTACCCAGGAGCTTCTCCAGAAGTACAAGGAACTCCAGGATATCATCGCTATCCTGGGTATGGAGGAACTTGACGAGGAGGATAAGCTGGCAGTATACCGTGCAAGAAAGATACAGAAGTTCCTGTCGCAGCCTTTCAACGTTGCCGAGAACTTCACAGGTCTGAAGGGCAAGTATGTTCCTCTGAAGGACACTATCGAGGGCTTCAAGGCTATCATCAACGGCGATATGGACAAGTACCCGGAAGCCGCTTTCCTTATGGCAGGAACTATCGACGATGTTCTTGCAAAGGCTCACGATATGGAGGACTAAACCAAAGCTATGGAAAAGACCTTTCAGCTTGAGATAATCGCCTCGGACAGAATATTCTTCCAGGGTCAGGTGGAGCATCTGGTTATAACAGCTATCGACGGACTTTTAGGTATCATGGCAGGTCATGAGCCGCTTGTTACCTGTCTGCCCACCGGAGAGCTGAAATATATGATCGGAGGAGTGTGGCACTACGCCGCTATATCCGAGGGTTTTATCCAGGTCCTCCCGGATAAGGCGGTAATACTCGCTGATTCCTGCGAACTTCCGGAGGAGATCGACATAAAGCGTGCAGAAGAAGCACGTCAGCGTGCCGAGGAACAGCTCCGCCAGAAGCAGAGCATCATGGAGTACTACCAGACACAGGCGGCACTCAACCGTGCAATGAACCGCCTTAAAGTCTCCCAGAAGCACTTCAAATAAACAACGCCTTTATTGCGTCCCTTGCCGCCGCTTGGGACGCAATAGAGTATTTGTATAATTATGCAAGATGCTATATGAAAGATTGTGTAAATTGTGCATATTCTTGAAATGTAGGCGGAGCTTTGCCCCATTGCTTGACATTTCCGGGATTTTATAGTACAATAATTATAATTGTCGTATGGCAATACAGCAGGTCTGTGCTATTTATTTAAATGTTTTGCCACAGTTTGCTGTAAAAATTTAATCAGGAGGCACAGACCGTGAAAAAAATCAGCAAATCAACGTTCTTCATTGTCGTTTGCTTGATTGCGCTGTTTACGGCTTCATCTGCCCTGGGTCTTGATTATTTCTACGGAGATAAGGCGACCTCAGTTATAAAGGGTGTTGATGATATCCGCCTTGGTATTGATATCAAGGGCGGTGTAGATGTTACCTTCGCCCCGGCAGGCGATTTTGACGCTACTGAAGCACAGCTGGACGCAGCCACCGAAACTATCAAGACAAGACTTACGTCACTTGGTATCAACGACAACGAGATCTACAGCGACCCCGAAAGCGACCGTATCATCGTAAGATTCCCCTGGCAGGCAGGCGAGAGCGATTTCGATGCCGGCGCAGCAGTTAAGGAACTCGGCGATATGGCTGAGCTTACTTTCCGCAAGGGCAGCGACTACGACACCGACGAGGAGGGAAATATCACTCCTACAGGTGAGATAGTTCTCAACGGCGAAGATATCGCAGAGGCTAACTATGGACAGCAGCCCAATGACTACGGCGATCTTCAGTGGGTAGTATCCCTTTCACTGAACGCAAGCGGCAGGGAGAAGTTCTCCCAGGCTACAAGCGAGCTTGCAGGCACAAGCACACCTATCTCTATCTGGATGGACGATACTATGATCTCAGCTCCTACAGTAAACAACGCTATTACTGACGGCAATGCTGTTATCACAGGAAGCTTCGACAGCGAATCTTCCAAGAAGCTGGCTGACCAGATCAACTCCGGTGCGCTCCCCTTCAAAATGGAGACAAAAAGCTTCAAGACTATTTCACCTACTATGGGTGAAGGCTCTCTGGACGCTATCCTTCTTGCAGCAGGCATCGCATTCGTATGCATCGCTATATATATGATCGTACTCTACAGGCTTCCCGGCTTCGTTGCAGTACTTGCCCTGACCGGTCAGATCGCAGGCTCTATCGCCGCAGTAACAGGCTGGTTCGGATTCATGCCCGGTTCAACTCTAACTATACCCGGTATCGCCGGTATCATACTGTCAGTAGGTATGGGCGTTGACGCAAATATCATCACAGGCGAGCGTATCAAGGAGGAACTCCGCTCAGGAAAGTCCCTTGACGCTGCTATCAGAGTTGCCTACAAGAGAGCGTTCTCCGCTATCCTGGACGGTAACATCACAAACGTACTTATCGCAATTATCCTTATGGGTGCATTCGGCGTTCCCTCAAGCTTCTTCTCAAAGATACTCAACAGCACTGTATTCGCCTTCTTCGGCGCTACTGCTGAGGGCGTTGTTTACTCATTCGGCTTCACACTTCTCGCCGGCGTTATCTGCAACTTCGTGTTCGGCGTATTCGCTTCAAGACTTATGGTAACATCTCTGTCCAAGTTCAAGGGATTCCAGAACAGAAAACTTTACGGAGGTGATAAGGCATGAGCAAGAAAAAGACAAATTCCCAGGCAACTGCTGCTCCTGCTGTAACAGGTAAGGTTTACGACTTCTGTTCCAAGAAGAAAATGATACTCACTATCGCTATATGCGTAGTTCTTGCACTGGTTGCCGGTATCATTATCAGAGGAGTTCACCTGGCTATCGAGTTCAAGGGCGGTACTCTCATTACCTACACCTACGACGGCGATATTGACACAAACGCTGTTGAAAGTACCCTGAAAAGCGTTATCGATACTTCCGTTACTATCCGTACCGGCGAGAGCGTCGATTCAGGAAACAAGGAACTGACCATTGCGTTCACTTCCAATGAGGGTCTTACAGCAGACAGACAGTTCGAGCTTACAAGCGCACTCCAGACTGCTTTCCCGGATAACAACCTGGAACTTTCCGATTCCAACGACGTTAACCCCTCAACAGGACGTGAATTCCTGCTCAAGTGTCTGGTAGCTATAATCTTCGCTGCTATCGTTATTATCATCTATATCGCTATCAGATTCCGCAAGATAGGCGGCTGGAGCGCTGGCGTTTGCTCAGTATTTGCTCTGTGCCACGACCTTGTGGTTGCTGTAGCAGCATCTATCCTCTTTGGCTATGAGTTCAACTCAAATATCGTTGCGGTAGTTCTTACTATCCTGGGTTACTCCATAAATAATACTATCGTTATCTACGACCGTATCCGTGAGAATAGAGGCATCATGCCCAAGGCAAGTCTGAATGAGCTTATCAATACAGGCTGCTCACAGTCCCTTACACGTTCTATCAGAACTTCTGTAACTACTATCGGCACTATGCTCATCGTTACTATCGTGGTATGGGTAAGCGGCTATAATTCACTGCTCAGCTTCTCTGTACCCCTGGTATTCGGACTTCTCTCCGGTACTTACTCCTCACTGTTCGTTGCACCTGTCACATGGTCATGGTGGAAGAACCGTGAAAAAGCCTCCGCTAAGTAATATGTCCGGTTGGGGGCTGCTTTTCCGGCTATCCGTTGGGGGAAACCCTTTTGAAAAAGGGTTATCCCCCAAACCCCCTTCCTAAAACTTCTAAATTAAAAAATTCCCCCTGATATGGCGGACGAAAAACTACAGGCTCTTGCAAGTGTAGGTTCGCCATATCAGGGGGAATTTTTAAGCTAAAAGTCTTTGGAAAGGGGGTCTGGGGGGAGAACCTTTCTTCAGAAAGGTTTCCCCCCAGTGGGCAGCCGGAAAAGCAGCCCCCGCCAGGCAGATCACTCGGTGTAGGGCATATTTTCCTGGGAGAGGAGGTTTGCGTCGAGCATCTGGATTATGAATGCGTCCTTAGCGTCTACAACGCTGTCGGCGTTAACGTCGCAGTTAGCAAGGGGCTGTTCATCGAGGGGGTACTTATCCTTATTAGCGGAATACTGGAGAACCAGCACGATATCAGAGATACTAACGTCGCCGCTGTTATCGGCATCGCCCCATACCTTAGCGGAGGCTTCCGCTGTTGTGGTAGTAGTTGTCTCTGTGGTGGTGGTAGTATCGGCAGTTGTAGTAACTGGGACTATTTCCTCAGTACCGGAGTAGATTTCGGCAGGTTCAGCCACATCGCCGAAGTAGAAGCGTGCGAAGTCCATAGAACCGGTGAAGCCGTTTTCTGCGTGGTTGTCAGCGCCCAGGCGGTAAGCGGCATCTGCGCTTGAATCCTTGATAGACTTTACGATATCAGCCGGTACACCAGCGGACTGCGCCTGTGCAGCAACAATGCCATTCACGCTTATGGAAGCCTGACCGTCAATGACCTGAACGCCTATCTTTGCCCATTCGCCGGGTTTTACAGCGTCCTCGCCGGTGGAAACGATACTATCGCCGCACTGGTACACTACAGCGCCGTTTTCAAGGCGAACGCTGATGAAGTTTGCATCGTCGCCCAGGTAGAGGAGAGTGCCGCCCTTGGCATCACGGTTGAGTACGGCGGTCTGGAACTCAAAATTATCCGCATACATTACGGACTTATCCAGTTCAAGGAAGTCGCCGCCGTCGAAAGTGAGAACGCCGCTTGCGGAAGTTCTCTCAGCTTCCCACTGAGCGCCGAAGTTTGTGGCATATGTGGAACTGTAGCGGTCTTTAGCGGTAAAAGTGCTGTCCTCGGAGAAGTCGTAGGCGTAGATAAGTGCATCTGTATCGGGAAGTGCCGCAGCATAAGCCTTTGAGGACTCCCAGCCGTAAGCCACGCCCTTGGAGATGTTCTTGCTGCCGTCGTCGTAGTAGTCACCGTCAGCAGCGCCCTCGCCGGAGATAGTTCCGCTGACATAGATAAATGCGTTACCCTTTGCGATGCCGTAGTCCTTGACGGAGGAGGAGTCACGCAGGCAGGCGTTCTCAATGACCTTGCCGTTGCCGGAAACTGTCGCCCTGTCGGTAACTATACCGCAGTCGCCCACAAGTGCATTTCCGCTGACATTAGCATTTCCGGCAACGATAGCATAGCCGGAAACTACAGCATTATCGGAGACAGTGGCATTGCCCTCGATAACCGCATGGTCAAGCACCTGAACATTTCCTGTAACTGTAGCATTACCCAGAACCTTGGCATCAGGTGCAACGTAAACGCTTGCGTCAACCTTAGCGTTATCGGACACAAGACCTCCGCCGTTTGAGTGCTGGTGGTAGCTTTCCCACCAGTTATTGCCGGTCTTGACCTCACGCTCCATGATGCTTATGTTGCTGCTGAGTGTGACAGTATAGGGGTAGCGGGTCTTGGCGGAGAAAGGTATCTTGCTCTCTGCGAACTCAGATGAATCCTCCATAATACCGGGCAGACCGGTCTTAGTAACGCTGTCCAGGTCGGGGGTAGCGATAACGGAAAGGTAAGTTTTCACAGCGCCGGGTGCAGCAGGTACGGTAATGGTCTGACCGCTTGTGAAAAGCTCGGAGTAGGTGCATTTACCGGAAGCGTCCTGCTGAACGATGCAGCCACGCCAGTTATCGTCGCCCTGCGCCTTGCCGGTGAGGGTAACGGTGATATCGCCGCCGGCGTTATTCAGGGGGACTATATTCATTCCGGCGAACTGAGGCGCTCTCTCGGCAGGAACGGCGAAAGTTCCGTCAGTACCGGCAACGGGTTCGAGCATTGTATATACCTGCTGCCAGGTCCAGTTCTCGTCGTTGTTCAGTTCCTCCAGTCTTGCACGGTAAGCGTCGCCGTGGGCGAAGTCCAGACCTGCCATATGTGCAGCAAATCTGCCTAAAGTCTCTTTCAGGTCAGCGCCGGCAAGACGGTCTATCTGATTATAGGGGTACTCGTCACGCTGACCCTCTACCAGCATTTTCTTCACGAAGTCCTTGCCGTAGCCTTCAAGGTTATCGGGGTTCTCGGTGAGGTACTGGAGTATCGGCCAAGCGTCGTAGTAGTCTCTGCCGAGAGGTGCGGTAAAGCAGAGGTTGCGGATATATGTCACGAAGAAGTTAGTGCCGTGACCTTCCTCGTCGGTGGAGTAGTCGCTGTAGAGGTACTGTTCACGATACCAGTTAGCGATCGTTTCCCACCAA
The DNA here is from genome assembly GCA_017934425.1 of Ruminococcus sp. Classification (GTDB taxonomy): domain Bacteria; phylum Bacillota; class Clostridia; order Oscillospirales; family Ruminococcaceae; genus Ruminococcus. Next base: position 20,325 of record JAGBJO010000011.1, on the reverse strand, counting down.
GCGTAGGAGTACTTATTGGAATTCCAGCCGCCCTGATGTGCGGTAACGACGTGACCGTACTCATGGGGAAGAACCCACGACGGCGGGTCAACTCTCATGGAGTCCACGCAGCAGAACATATAAGCGAAACCGCCGCTGTCCCAGGACATATACGCCCAGTCGTCCTGCATACCCTCCAGACCAGTACCGGAGATGTAGATATTGGTCTTGTACTTCTTGCCGTCACGGAGATACGCCTCAACGGACTCGCTGGGGGTTATCATATCCAGGTCATAGGTGTAAACGTTCCAGATAGCCTCCATATTTCTTGCATTTCCCTCAAGGAACGACTGAGTTACTTTAGCGCTGTCATTACCTGTGTCGCCCCATATGAACTGGAAGTGTTCCGATTCGTAGTAGTGGTACTTACTGCTGAAATTGAAGAATGGGTCACGGACGTTATACTCGTCCTCAGCCGATGCGGTAACCGCCGGAATTGTCGGCAGGGCGCACAAAGCCATTGCCATAGCCGAAGCCATAGCAGTAAGCTTTCTGGAAATATTCTTCATAAACAAATTCCTCCTTCTGTGAACTTTTTTCGGTTCACTTTTTGTCTTTCCGATCAATGACGGTGCCTATACCGCCCATATAATCTACTTTGATTCTAACACGTTATACTAAAGTTGTCAATAGATTATTCATAATTATGTATATTTTGCACTTTTGGTGGAGATAATGCCGGTTAATTTCCCGATGTTTAAGGGCAATAGTAACGAAAGTACGCAAAAGCCTTGCAAAGTTATAATTTTTGTGATAAAATAGTCATTATCAGAGTGAAGATCCCCCAGGACGGGGTTACAGACCTGAAAAGAAAGGATAGATATGGACAAATCTGATTTATGGAAGATAATACTGGTAGTGCTTATGATGGTAGGCTCAGCGCTTTTTTCAAGTGCGGAGACTGCCTTTTCCAGTGTGAATAAACTGCGCCTTAAAAACTATGAGGCTCAGGGAAACAAAAAAGCTGCCAAAGCCCTGAAGCTTGCCAACAGCTTCGATAAGGTACTTACGGCTGTTCTCATCGGCAATAACATCGTGAACATCGCATCATCGTCGGTAAGTACCCTGCTGTTCGTCAGCCTTTTCGGAAAGTCCGGCGCTGGTATCTCAACGGCGGTAATAACGGTACTGGTGCTGATATTCTGCGAGGTCCTGCCGAAGTCATACGCCAAGAAGAATGCGGAAAAACTGTCCCTTGCCTTTGCAGCGCCATTGTCGGTACTGGTAGCAGTTCTGAAACCGCTGGTATTCCTGCTAAATAAGCTGTCTGACCTTGTGTCAAAGGGCGACGACGCTCCCAGTGTTACTGAGGACGAGCTGAAATACATGATCGACGAGATCGAAGAACAGGGCGTAATTGAGGAACAGGAAAGCGAACTGGTAAAAAGTGCGCTGGAGTTCGACGAGATCTCCGTCAACGAGATACTTATCCCCCGTGTGAAAGTGGTGGGCATAGAGTATGGCACTTCCATCGAGGAAATAAAGGAGATATTCACAAGGGAAATGTATTCCCGTCTGCCGGTGTATGAGACAAGCCTTGATAATATCATAGGCATGATAACCAACAAGGCGTTTTTCAAGATGCTTGTGGAGGGCGGTACTGATATAAAGGATATTATCCAGGAAGTGCCGCATATCGCCGATTCTCAGCTTATCAGCGAGGCGATGAAGTATATGCAGCGCTCGAAAGTCCACCTTGCAGCCGTTACTGACCAGTACGGCGGAACAAAGGGCATCATCACCCTTGAGGACATCATCGAGGAACTTGTAGGCGAGATATACGACGAGGACGACGAGATAATCCCCAGCATTGTCCGAATTGGCGAGAACAGCTTCGAGGTAGAGGGCGACCTGAGTATCAGCGATCTGCTGGAGCGGCTTGAACTAGACGATGATATGATACATACCGACTATACCTCAGTAGGCGGCTGGGTAACGGACGTTATGGAGCATATCCCGGAGGAGGGCGAAACGGCGCAGACAGGCGTTTTCCGGCTCACCGCCTCAAAGGTAAACGAACAGACTATCGAAAAGGTAAGGATAGAAATACTTCCCCAGGAGGAAGATATCTCAACCAACAAAGAAGAAAAAGCTTCATGATAAGAAAAAAAGTCTCCCATAACGGAGACTTTTTCCTTTTAAATTATATGCGCCATATTCAGGAAGCGCTGCTCTGCTTTGCGATCTTACGCCAGAGAACGTATATACCCGCACCAAGCACAATAGTGGTGAATACGCTTCCCTCGATACCAAATTCGCCGCCGGTAAGGAATGAGATGCTGCTTTTGGCGGACGTGCGGAATATCGACTCAACTCCGCCTGTTCCGCTGACGCTTATTCCCCATAAACTGCCCTGTGTGAAATTCCATATTGAGTGGATAGCACTTATTCCCCAGATGTCATCAAAAGCAATTATATACATTGCGGCAAAAACTCCGAACAGTGCCAGGTTAAAGGCTGAAAATACGCCAAATCCGGGGTTTCCGGCATGGGCGAGGGAAAAGGCAGCCGCACTTATGAGTACCGCAAGCCAGGTCTTATGTGAACCGCCTATGGTCGTCATCAGATAGCCTCGGAAAATTACCTCCTCGCTCATTCCCTGTACCAGGAATCCAGCAAGGTAAAGGAGAATTATCCCGGCATTTCCGCCCTCAAAGGCGATCCTGTTCACTCCGGTAACTATACTAAGCCCGGTTATAGCCGCCATAAGGCAGAATCCGGTAAACAAGCCACGGAGGTAATGCACTCCGGCTTTTTCTTTCCGGAATCCCATAGAGCTAAGCGTTCTCAGCTCCATCATGCGGCAGTATACCACGCTTGTGATTATGCCGAATATAGTACTGAAAAGCGATACTATCATTATAGAGGGCGAAGCGCTCATGATACCAGAGGTAACTCCGACCATGGTTTTGAACCTGTCGCCGAATTCAAGCCGTGCGATCTCCGGATCTTCGGCTATACTGCTTATCTGAGGCATAGTGAGTATAGTAGGTGCAACAGACTCCAGAAGTATCACGATAATGAACACCACAATGAATGTTATTATTTTTCCGGCAAGCGACTCAGCACCGCTGTTTTTTTCTGCTTCCCGGAACATTCCGGGTTTATAGTTAAAAGGTTTTGTATCCACATTCTTCTCCTTTCGCAGATAAATTATTAATAATATATTACCCCCATTCCGTTAATTTGTCAAGTGGAAAGGTGATGATACCATGAGGATAGTTTTTTAGTGATTTTCTGCTCAGTACTGTTTTTGAAAAAATGTTACCACATTTTCTTCCATTTTTTGTCATTTGTCATTGACATTATTTTTTTCATATGATATAATAATATGTGCATATATCAACAGTCTTTTCAGACATTATATATAAAGGAGAATTTTTAGAAATGGGAAAATATTTCGGCACTGACGGTTTCAGAGGTACCGCTAACGAAAACCTCACAGCTGACCACGCCTTCAAAGTAGGCAGATTCCTCGGCTGGTACTACGGTGAACTCAATAGACGCTCCGGTAAAAATGAGCCCGCAAGAATAGTTATCGGCAAGGACACAAGACGCTCAAGCTATATGTTCGAGTACTCACTTGTGGGCGGTCTTACTGCTTCCGGCGCTGATGCTTACCTGCTCCACGTTACTACAACTCCCTCCGTTGCTTACGTTACCAGAGTTGATGCTTTCGACTGCGGTATCATGATCTCCGCAAGCCATAACCCCTACTACGACAACGGTATCAAGCTTATCAATAAGCAGGGCGAGAAAATGGAGGACTCCGTTATCGACCTTATCGAAGCTTACCTGGACGGCAAGCTGAATGCTTTCGGTCAGGACTGGGCAGAACTCCCCTACGCTCACGGCGCTGAGATCGGCAGAACTGTTGACTACGTTTCCGGCAGAAACAGATACATCGGCTACCTTATCTCCCTGGGTATGTACTCTTTCCGTGGCATGAAAATAGGTCTTGACTGCGCTAACGGCGCTTCATGGAATATCGCTAAAGCCGTTTTCGATGCTCTGGGCGCTGAAACTCATGTTATCAACGCTGAACCCGACGGTACTAATATAAACAATAACGCCGGCTCTACTCATATAGAAGTACTCCAGAAGTACGTTGTGGACAATGGTCTGGACGCTGGCTTTGCCTATGACGGCGACGCTGACAGATGCCTTTGCGTTGACGAAAAGGGCGGTCTTATCTCCGGCGACCATATCCTCTACATCTACGGAAGATACATGAAGGAAAAAGGCAAGCTGGTGAATAATACCGTTGTTGCTACTATCATGTCAAACTTTGGTCTGTTCAAGGCTTTCGACGAACTGGGTATCGACTATGCTAAGACTGCTGTTGGTGACAAGTACGTTTATGAGTACATGAAGGAGCATGATTGCGTTATCGGCGGTGAGCAGAGTGGTCATATCATATTCTCAAAGTACGCTTCCACCGGTGACGGAATCCTCACAAGCCTGAAGATAATGCAGGTAATCATGTCCAAGGAAAAGAAACTCAGCGAACTGGCTGCACCTTTTGTGGAGTACCCGCAGGTACTTGTTAATGTCCGTGTAAAGAGCAAGCCTGAGGCGCAGAATGACCCTGAGGTGCAGAAGGCAGTCAAGGAGGTTTCCGACGCACTTGGCACAACAGGAAGAATACTCGTCCGTGAAAGCGGTACTGAGCCGGTTATCCGAGTTATGGTAGAGGCTGAGGACAAGGAGATCTGCCAGAAATACGTTGACCACGTAGTAAACATCATCAAAAAGAACGGTCACGCAAGCTGAGCCAGCTTGCAAGCTGCGTCAGCTTGACCACATATCACGTTGACGCTCGCTTGCTCGCTTACCTTGACAGAACATCACATTTTTCCGTCGCTCAACCATGTTTTGCAGGGTACAAAGTTCTATGGCAGAATAACTAAAAATTTCCCTGGAGCAGTTTTAAATTGTTCCGGGGAATTGTTTTTTTATTTTAATAATGCATCACAAGAACTTCGTACCAGTACAAACACGGTTGAGCGACGTACAAAGCACCGTTTCTATCAAAGTGAGCGAGCTTGCGAGCGACAACGTGATAAGCGCCGCCGCTCGCTAAGCGGCAGCGGTCAAGCTGGCTCAGTTCGTTTAAGACTATTTTAAGTAATGGGGAGTATTATATATTCATACAAGGAATACAGTGCAAATAAATTCCTTATAGTGCAAATAAGAATCCCTCTTATTTTTCCCTCTCTGACAGAAACCTCCGCCCCTTTCCCTCTCTGCGGAGGTTTCTTAATAACAAGTAACTTTAAGGGCATAAAAAGTCGATTCTTCACCGCATCTTTGTAGCCTTGCACAAAAACGCTGCCTTGTTCTCAGCACATATTCATAATGAAAGCTTGAATGTTAAATCTGCGTTAAATTATTGTCGCAGCCCTTGACTATTCCGCTTTTAAATGTATAATGTAAATCAGAAACGGTTTAATAAAGGAGTATGTTTATGGACGAATCATTCAGTATTTTTAACTTGTTTTCTATGATGGGCGGACTCGCTTTCTTCCTCTATGGTATGAACGTTATGTCAACCGGTCTGGAAAAACTCACCGGCGGTAAGCTTGAGATCGCCCTGAAAAAAATGACCTCCACCAAGATAATGAGTATTATCCTGGGTATGGTGGTAACTGTCGCAGTTCAGTCCTCATCTGCGGTAACAGTTATGCTTGTCGGTTTTGTAAACTCCGGCATCATGACACTGGAACAGACCGTTGCTGTATGCTTCGGCGCTGATATCGGTACTACTTTCACCGCCTGGATACTTTGCCTGGGCGGTCTTGACGCAAAAGGAAACTTTTTCTTGCAGCTTCTGAAACCTAAGTCGTTTTCACCTCTGCTTGCACTGGTGGGAATAATTATGGTCATGATGTGCAAAAAGAACAAGCACAAGGACATCGGAAGAATATTCCTCGGATTCGCTGTACTTATGACAGGTATGACACTTATGTCCGATGCAGTTACTCCCCTTGCAGAATCAGAAGAATTCCGTGAAAAACTCACCGCTTTCAAAAACCCCGTACTGGGTGTTCTGGTAGGTGCTGGTTTTACTGGTATCATTCAGAGTTCTGCGGCTTCTATCGGTATTCTCCTTGCCTTCTCAACTACAGGCGGTCTGACCTATGGTATGGCGCTGCCTATCATCATGGGTCTGAATATCGGTACTTGCGTTACTGCACTTATATCCAGTATCGGCGTAAACAAGGACGCTAAGAGAGTTGCCTGCATACATATTATGGTCAAGGTCATTGGCGCTTGCGTAATGCTGCCGATCGTTCTTATTCTGGAAGAAGTCATCGGACTCAGCATATTCCACGAAACAGTCGGATTCGTAGGCATCGCTGCTATGCATACACTTTTCAACCTTGCTAATACAATTATGCTGCTGCCATTCACAAATCAGCTTGTCAAGCTCTCACGCATTATCGTTAAAGACAGCAAGAACTCAGACAAGGAGGAGACTACTAACCAGTACCAGATAAAGGGTCTGGATATCCGCTTCCTCAAGACCCCCAGCGTGGCTGTAGAAACTTGCAGAAGCGCTACTATCGAAATGGCTAACCTCACCCGTGATGCTATCAACTCCGCCCTTCATGCACTTACTGCCCCCTATGACGAAAATGTTGCTGCTGACGTTATCGAGAAAGAAAATACTATCGACAAGTACGAAGACCAGATAAACAGCTACCTGGTCAAGGTCGCAAAAAGTTCCGTTACCGGCGCTGACAGCCGTAAAGTCTCAAAAATGATGCACTGCGTCGGAAATTTCGAGCGTATCTCCGACCACGCTGTTAACCTTATTGAATCTGTTCAGGAGTGCCACGAGAAAGGTATTCAATTCTCGCCTGAGTGCATACACGAACTGACCGTCATCACTCAGGCGATAAGCGAAAATATCGACAAGGCGGTCGATTCGTATATCACTAATGACCTGGCTATCGCCCATAAAGTAGAGCCGCTTGAGGAAGTGGTGGACAACCTCAGCACCGAACTCAAAAACCGCCACATCCGCCGTCTCCAGAACGACGAATGTACCGTTGAACTGGGATATATCTTCCAGGACGTTCTCACTAACCTGGAACGTATTTCCGACCATTGCTCAAATATTGCCGGCTGCCTCATCGAGACTGACGAGAAAACTAACCTCCACGCCTATCTCCACGATATCAAGGAAAACGACGAGGAGTTCCGCAGCCAGTTCCGCCAGTATACCGACACATATTTCAGTAAGCTGTCCAACTAAGGCTTTCTTATGGACTACGGCTGCTTTTTTTGGGGGAAACCCTTTTGAAAAAGGGTTATCCCCCAACCCCCCTTCCTAAAACTTCCAGATTAAAAATTTCCCCCTGATATGGCGCATCACATCTACCGATTCCGGCAAGTGTTGGGTACGCCATATCAGGGGGAAATTTTTTTAAGCTAAAAGTCTTTGGAAAGAGGGTCTGGGAGGAGAACCTTTCTTCAGAAAGGTTTCCTCCCAGGAAAAGCAGCCGTGACCCATAAGGAAGCCTCAGCCGGGCAGCCTACAGGGAATGGTGTATGATAGGGCGGAGTTGGATTCCGCTGAGGGCGGCGGTGACTGCCTGGGGTAGCATATCGAACTGAGCGACAAGGGACGTGGGCTTATTTACCGGGTCATCTTGAAGCATGGGGACGAAATAATAATATTTGCGGCTGAAAAGTTCACCGATATTCCGTGCTGAACCCATAAGAGAGTCATTGGACGCTATCGCCAGGAGGACGGGTTTTCCACTACGCAGGTGTGACTTTACAGCCATTGTTACCGGAGTATCAGTGATGCCGCAGGCAAGCTTCACGGCGGTATTGGACGTACAGGGAGCAACTACCATAATATCGGTCATATTTTTAGGACCAATTGGCTCGGCTTCTGAAATTGTGGTTATGACCTCCCTGCCGCATATCTCACTGAGTTTTGATAAGTTTTCCACAGCTTTTCCAAAGCGTGTGTTGGTATTAGCGGCGCTGTCGGACATTACAGGCACAAGCTGAGCGCCCATATCACGAAGTTTCTGCGCTGCTTCAAAACTCCGGCTGAATGTGCAGAACGAGCCGGTCATGGCGTAGCCTATCCTCAGTCCACTCATATCATTCATAGTTAACCTCCTCGCTGATGATGTATTCTGCGGTATTTGCGATTATCCTGCCGGCAGTAACGGGGGCAGTCTTTCCGGGAAGTCCAGAGGCTTTTATAACCCGGAAACCGCCTTTTTCTGCGGCTTCAAGATCTATGCCGTAGGGCGGCGATGCAAGTTCGATGAAGATCGTTTTCCGGGGAAATTTTTCAAGCTGCGTAGTTTTCAACACTGTGCAGGGGACAGTGTTAAAAACAACGTCGCAATCTCCGCCAATTTCCTCCATACATATGGGGCGAACTCCCAAAAGCCTTGATTTTGCGGCACTTTCTGCGCTTCGGACAGCTGCGGTAACATCTGCGCCGAAACCCTTTAGTATTCCGGCAAGGGAAGTTCCGATGCGTCCAAGCCCAACTATCAACACACGGCTTCCGCTGAGAGTTACCGGCAGTTCCCGGAGGGCTGTCTCAACAGCGCCCTCGGCGGTGGGAACGGCATTGCTTAGCTGGAATTCCTCACGGGTAAGATAATCACGAATGGTATTATCCGGGAAATATTGCCGGAGTTCCGGAGTGATGCGTCCGGCAATGATAAGTGCGCCGTGGGCAAGGCTTTCCCGGAGTTTCTGCACAGGTATACCTCCTGTTTCTGAGGGTACGCTCCCATTCTCATCAATGGGGATACACGGCAGTATCAAACAGTCGTAAACGCCCTCCATACGCCCGTTTTCAAAACCCGTAAGCCCTGTATCGAATCGCCGTGACAGGTGGCGTTCGCAATATATCTGACGTGCATCACCGCCGGCGACAAGAATTCGTTGTATCTTTGTCATATTCTCTCCTCCACAAGTTTTTCGCCTACACCATATATTATGCAAAGCCCCTGATTTTGTGCAACTCTATGAAATTTTCCTTAATTGGGGAAAGATAGCGATAAAGTTATTGACATTTCGCACAATTTATGTTAATATTGTTTATATACATGAAACAATTAACCGACATTTTGGGTATTAACTATGAAAACTATTATAAAGGATATTTTTTTGCTCATGACCGCTGCGGTCATGGCGCTGTTTACCGGCTGTGGGAAAGCCGACAAACCGGAAGCTGCGATACCAGAGGACGGCTACCTTGAATGTAAGACGGACGATTTCATTTACCGAAAGTACGCCGACCATGTGGCTTTGATAAAATGGACAGGTATGGACAGCAGGGCTGTTATACCTGATGAAGTGGACGGTCTGCCAATAACGGAACTTTCTGCGCCGGAACTTTTCTCGGAAAATGCCGCTTTTTCCGGCAATCTCGCCGTTACTTCGGTCATTATACCGGAGGGCGTTAAGACGATCCACCGCTACTGTTTCTGGCACTGCACCGCCCTGCGTGATGCTAAGATACCGGATTCGGTAAAAAGTATAGGGATCGAGGCGTTTCAGGGCTGCAAGAATCTCATAAGCGTCCAGCTCCCGGAATCACTGGAGCAGCTTCCCGACGGCTGCTTCGACGAATGCATTTCCCTCAGGAATATCAGTCTGCCCGATGATTTAGGCGTTATCGGCAACCGGGTATTCCATAAATGCGAAAATCTGGAGAACATTATTCTCCCGGAGTCAGTCACCAGCATCGGCGAATATGCTTTCGGCGGCTGCACTTCCCTTTCTACTATAACTATACTTGCTGACGGCTGCGAAATAGCAGACCGCAGCGACACTATCTCCGGCAGCGATGGCAAACCTGAGATAAGAGGTGTCACCCCCTCCACCGCTAAGGACTATGCTGATAGGTACGGCAAGTCCTTCCGTGATATCGGCGTAATATCTGATATTGGTGATGTGAATGGCGACAGCAGCATTGATTCCAATGATGCTTCTCTTATTTTAAGCGGCTACGCTGCCGCTTCTATTGGCGGAGATCTTCCCCTTGACCCGATTATCGCTGACGCTGACGGCGACGGTAATGTTACTGCTGCGGACGCATCGCTCATACTCAGCTACTATTCCTACCTTTCAATAGGCGGCGAGGCTACTCTGCTTGAATATGCAGCATTGCCGGGGCTGAGATCTCATCAGGAATAATATAAACGGCGTTCCCAATGGCGGAGCGCCGTTTTTTGGCGTTGGACTGAGAAATCCATGAAAAATATGTGAAAGCCGTTGCAAAATGGGTAGCTGTGTGATATAATTATAATGCTGTAAAAGCACCGAAAACATGAAAAGAGAGAGGAATAATTATGCTTAAATATAAAAAGTCGGCTGCACTGGCTGTGTGCCTGTGTTTGTGCGCATCTGCCGCCGTCTGCCCGGTATCTCAGGCACGGGCTGAGGAGGATAGTCAGGTTGCTCAGTCCGAATGGGAAGAAGAACCCGAAATAGACCAGAGCGAAACTGCTGAACCGGAAGAAATAGAGTCCGGCGACTACTCCTATATCGTTACAGACGAGGGTACTGCCTGTCTTACCGCTGTCCGTGACCAGGCTAAAGACCTCACTATCCCCGATATGATAGACGGTATGGCTGTTACTGAAATGGGTGCGGATATATTCGCTGAAGTCTCACCGGAAAAGGTACATATCCCCGCAACTATCGAGTACATCTACGCTGAGAACTGCTTCTCCAGATGCGAGGAACTGACTGAAATAACCGTTGACGAGAAAAACGAGAACTATTGCTCCGAGGACGGTATCCTCTATACCAAGGACAAGACCTGCCTCTTCTGCTATCCCCAGAAAAAAACCGGCGACTCCTTCACTGTCCCGGAAAATGTCACAAAGCTGGCTATAGCTTCAATATACGGCACTCAGCTAAAAGAGATAAAGCTTCACAGCGGCATCACTGAACTGAACCGCCATACCTTTGCACTGAACGAAAAGCTTGAATCCATTGATATGAGCATGATAACCATTGAGAAGCTTCCCGTTATGATATGTGCAGGCTGCTCTGCGCTCACTGACGTTCAGCTTCCACAGGGTATGACTGAGATCGGCGGCGCTGCTTTCATGAGCTGCTCATCACTGGAGAATATCACTATCCCTGACGGCGTGCTTATGATCGGTCAGTCCGCTTTCATGGGTACTGCTATCATGAAGGTGCGTATCCCTTCAAGCGTTCGCCTTATCGACTACTGCGCTTTCGGCTACGACGATAACGAGGTAGCTGTGCCCGGATTTACTATCGTAGGTGAGACCGGATCTGCGGCTGAAGTGTACTCTACTGATAAAGATGCCGACTACGGCTATAAGAACGAGTTTGAGTTCGTTCCCGTGGAGGCTGACGACGTTCTCGAAGAATACAAGAGCCTTGACCCCCAGACTTCCGGCGACTATCAGTACTCTATCCTGAACGATAATGAGGCTATGCTCCTTATGTGTACCTCCAGCGATGATATCGTCGAAGTTCCGTCAGAGATAGACGGTTATACCATTACCTCCATTTTCAAGGGCGCTTTCCTGAACTGCTACTCTAAGGAAATAGTCCTCCCGGAGACTGTCAAGACTATCGGTGAAGCGCAGTTCGGAGAATACCTGGAGACTCTTACCATTCCCGGCGGCTGCGAAAGCATCGAGGGAGTTGAGCCTTTCATCAACTGCACTGCTTTAAAAGCTGTAAACGTTACTGAGGGTAACGGCAATTACGCTTCCCGTGATGGCGTGCTGTTTTCAAGCGGCTTCTCGGAAATTATCCTTTACCCCCATGCCAAGACCGATGAGGAATTCACCGCCCCGGAAGAAACTGAGTCTGTAGCAATGTCTGCTTTCTGCGGCAATAATTCTATCAAGACCGTTTCACTCCCCAACGTTAAAACTATCGGAAACTACGCTTTCGACGGCTGCGGAAGTCTTGAGTCCGTCAAACTGTCTGACAAGCTGGAAAGCGTGGGCGACCATGCTTTCTACAACTGCCTTAATCTGCCCTCTATACGCCTGGGCGCAAATGTTACTGAGATAGGCGACTACGCCGTTGGTTTCATTTACGATGAGGAAGCCGCTATCGAGGCTGCCAAGCAGCAGAACGAATCCGGCAGTACACAGAATACCGACTTCTACGACATCAACAAGGTCAAGGAAGGTTTCAAGATATACACAGATAAGGATACTACTGCTTACCAGTACGCTGACCATTTCGGGATCGAGGTAGTCACAGGCACTATAAGTATGGGCGATAATAACGTTTCTACCGGTTTCCTGTACACCCTTGCAGGCATCGCCGGCGCTGCAATACTTGCAGTAATCGGCGTATTCACCGGAAAAAGCATAAAGGCTAAGAAAAAGAACAAGAAGCCTGCTGCACAGAAAAAGGAGGACAAATAATGAACTCCGTTAAAAGACTATTTGCAGGTATAGCCGGCGCTTTCATGCTCCTGACTGCGGCTGCTCCTATGACTGCCGGGGCAGTAAACTCACTTGCCGGCGCTGAGACTGAGCTTACTGACGGTACGTTCACATACGAGATCGTGAACGGCTCATACACCATTACAAAGTGCGAAGCTACTGCGATCGTATCCGAGATACCAGAAATGCGTAACGGCTATGCTATTACTGCCATAGCTGACGGCGCTTTCATGAACTGTGCATATATCCCTGAAATTACTATCCCTGATACAGTAAAGTCCATCGGCAGAAGTGCTTTCGCTTACTGCACTTCCATGAAGTCAGTACATCTGCCTGATAAACTGGGCGGGATCGCTGACGGTACTTTCATGGGCTGCACAATGCTGGAGAGCGTGGATATCCCAGACAGCGTTTCTATCATTGATGACTACGCATTTTTTGGCTGTCAGGTACTTTCAGAGATAAAACTTCCGGCTTCACTGACTTCCATTGGAGATATGGCGTTTGCAGAGTGCATGGGTCTTACAAATATTGACGCTTCAAACTCCTCAGAGTTCACCGTATCTGACGGTATCCTCTACAACAAGGATATGACCGACATTTACCGTGCATCTACTGCACTTTCCGGCGATGTTGTCATCGGCAACACTGTCGAGAGGATACTCCCCGGTGCTTTCTCACTTTGCGAATCAATAGAACACGTTTTCCTGCCCTCATCAGTTATGAGTATAGGCGATGACGCTTTCTCCTACTGTTCATCAATGAAGAAGATCGATATGGCTGATGGACTTAACTCTATCGGAAATATCGCTTTCAAATTCTGCTATGCTCTGGAATCCGCCGACTTCCCCACTACGCTCAAAAGTATAGGCGACGGCGCATTCTATCAGTGCAAGGCACTTGCAAGGGTCACTATTCCCGACGGTATCACCTCCGTGGGCGAGGGCGTTTTCGTAGACTGCCCTGCGCTGAATGGAGTTCTTCTGCCGGAAAGCCTTACGGATATAGGCGCTAACGCTTTCGGATACAAGATCAGCGACGACGGCGAATATACGCTTCAGGAGGGCTTTACTCTGGACGTTCACTCCAATACACCAGGACTTTCCTACGCTAAGTCAAATGGTATAGCGTATAACGTGGTGAACCGCAGTATTAAATCCCTGGCATTTATCGTAGTGGCTGCTGCACTTCTCATATCAGCAGCAGTATTTGCAATAAAGCTTATGGCAAAGGGCAAAAAAAGTGCGCCTGCTGCTGTAAAAAAAGCTGACAAAGAGCAGAAGGAACTGGAAGAAGCCGAAAGCTACCAGAAGATACTCGATGACAGCGATAATGCTTAAATTAATGCATAATGCGTAATTTATGATGCCGCCTTACAGCGGCGAATTTAAAAAGATACCGTCCGGTTCACAATGTGAGCCGGACGGTTTTTATTTTGTATAAACTGCGGCAGTAAATTTCCGCTTCAGAATTATGCCTTAATTCAGGAAAAGATTGTTTTCAGGATATTAAGCACCTGGTCGCCTACATCAGCTGAGTAGACTATCTTCGCACAGGCTGCCGGACGGTTGGTGATGATATTGTCAACGCCCAGGGATATCATCTTCTTCATATCCGGGGTCTGATCTACGGTCCACACAAACACCCTCTTGCCATTCTGGTGTGCGGCACTTACAACTGTTGCATTTACGAAGATCTGGTTCAGGCTCAGCACATCAACGTATTTCAGCCGTGAATAGCCAGATGCAGCCGCTACATTCGCTATAAGACCAGTCTTGATGTCAGGGTCGAGTTTCTTGACATTCTTCAGCGCCTTGTAGGAAAACGACGTAACATAGCAGGATTCTGTAATGTCGTACTCATGTATGAGTTCCACTGTCTTTTCCACTGTCTTTACAATGTCGCCATGATTCTTTATCTCGATATTCAGCATTATCTCGTCACCCACAAGGTCAAGAACTTCGCTCAGCAGCGGCACTTTCGCCCCTGCAAACTCTTTATTCGTTCCGAACCATGAACCGGCTGAATACTTCTGCAACTCAGCATAGGTTATATCGCAAAGCTTACCCTTGCCGTTGGTTGTGCGGTCGATCGTCTCATCGTGGAACACCACAAGCTGTTCGTCCTTGGTAAGCTGTACATCAAGTTCGATGTAATCCGCACCGCTGTCCAGCGCCGCTTCAAAGGCTTCCAGTGTATTCTCCGGCGCTTCTCTCGATGCACCACGGTGGGCGGTTATCTGGGTCTTGGAAAGGATACCCACGTTAAGGCTTATATTTCCCTGATACAGTGACTTGAAATAGCTGAAATTCAGTGTAAATGCCACTACTGCTACCATTACCGCAATTGCTGCACGGGGAACAGTTCCCAGGCGGTTCGTATCGCTGCTGGGGAGTATTATCTTTTCGTCCTCCGGATAATCCATAAGGAAACGCCAGGTCAGCCAGCACATTATCGCCGGGGCTGAGAAGAAAGCAGACACCGCCATGAATATCTTACCAGCGTATCTCAGTACTTTCAGCGCCGCAAGTACTGCCCTTCCCGGTCGGCTTACACCCTTGATGAAAAGCAGCACAATGAAGCTGATAACGAATGTCACTACCGCCGCTGCCGCAATCATGAACAGACTCCACAGAAGCAGGGATAGTGTCATTTTCAGCTTATTCTTGCCGATCATCTCACGGCTTGTCTTTGTACAGTCGGAGAACTTCTTATCAGTAAGGACAAGCAGATGAAGGCTGTAGCTTCGGCTGACCATAAACATTATGAAAAGCACATTCATAAGTATCAGTACTGCTACTCCGATACGGCTGTCAATAGGTCTGAAAAGCCGCTGCACTACCGGAAGCGCCGGTGCCATAAACATACCAGAGGACAGCGTGAACTGCGCCATAGGCATGAACAGCATGAACAGCATGAAATGGAGGATACCAGTACCACGGAAAGCCTTGACAAAAGCCCGTATACCAGTTGTCAGCATACTCGATGCGGAGAGCCGCTGCTTCTTCTGGAAACAGGCAAAACACCCGGCAAGTGCGGATAGCTCAATGAATGAAAACAGTGCCATCATAAACAGGATAATTACTATGACCGCCAGCGTTACCGGCTTTTTCAGGTAGACCAGCATACTCTCATCGGACAGATAGGAGATACCGGCAGCCTTCATGGTCTGCTTCAGTATCTTTGTCATAGCCGGAGCGCCGATACCCATAAGAATGAGTTTGAACAGCATCTCAAAGACAAGGAAATGGGGCATAGCCCTGAGGAACACCGCCACAGAGCCAAAAAATTTTTTCTTCATTAAGTTCACTCTTTTACCAGTAATTTATATTAAACCTATAACAGGTGAATATTACTATTTAAATTATAGGACTGATAAAGTAATTTGTCAATAGTAAATATGAAAGAAAAATGAACAGGTTCTTATATACATCGCCCCAAATGAATTACCCACCTCTATTGTGCATATACATTAGCAGGAAGGAGGTGATCTGTATGAAGATGCAGCCTGACCGACGGGCGGTCATTCTCGGTCAGTACATCATTGACTGCCGTGCTACAGTACGTGCGGCTGCCAGCAAATTCGGGATATCAAAAAGCACCGTACATAAGGATGTAAGCGAGCGTCTGAAAAAGCAAGACCCTCAGCTTTATGCAAAGGTCAGGGACGTTCTTGAAATAAATAAGCAGGAGCGCCATATCCGTGGCGGTATGGCAACTCAGCGCAAGTATCGTGAACTTGCCGAAAAAAACGGTCATGCCCCGGAGAATACCGGAACATGACCTGATCTATATGAAAACGGCGGTCTGAAGCCTATTGCAGAAGTGAGCTATTCACGGGCAGCGCTGCGCTTTACATCGTATGCCACTTGCCTCCGCCGTTCTCATTCACACCGTCGTCTACACTATTCTATGCAGGAATAGCCGGAAGTGTCAAAGAAAATACTGGAAGGGCGTGATATGAAAACGGTCTGTAACCTTATGTACTAAATTGTATACTATTTGAAAATCGCCTGTTATTGCAATTTTTCTGCATAGGGGGTATAATATAGACAGAACAAAGGAAAGCGGGTAATACAACAAGACCCGCAGCTCTCAACCGTTTCATCGCCCCAATACCTCCGGGCGTTCATA
The DNA here is from genome assembly GCA_017934425.1 of Ruminococcus sp. Lineage (GTDB taxonomy): Bacteria > Bacillota > Clostridia > Oscillospirales > Ruminococcaceae > Ruminococcus. Next base: position 3,715 of record JAGBJO010000011.1, on the reverse strand, counting down.
TACATACACACCTTTTCGGGGAAACTGCCGCAGTACGTCATTTGCGGCAGTTTCTCTTTTAAAAAGAAGACACCGCAGGCGACTCTCATCACCTGCGGTATTTCATCCCTCTTATTTCATCGTATTTACAACATAGCTGACCCACCGCTGCTCCGCATAAATCAGCAGCGGAGCGCAGCAGGCATTATCTGAAAGCAAATACTGGAATATTCGTAGTTTTAATGGCACCTGTTCCATTTCCTGATAAAGAAGTCCTTCGCCGTCCCATTTAAGAGAACGGCGGAACTTCCCTTATCACTCATCTGACTGCATAAAGTATATGCAGTCCCCTATTTCCCTGATAAAATCAGGCTTTTGCCGGAATCCTCCGGCGGAGAATATTTCTCTTAGATCCATCCTAACATTTAACTGCTTACAGTGCAAAAGCAGCGTTTCCCGCTTTTTAGGGCGAGCGGAGATAAGCCCTGCTCCGGCTCTGCCTATTGAGCCTGAGCGTTTTGGTGCATACATAGCCTGCCTGTATACAGCGCTATGCTGCTGCCTGAGATATTAAAGAAAGCCTTATGTAGTCATGATATGCTGCGGCTGGCTTGATACGGTGATACTTGCACGAGCCATACCGGGAATAAAATACAGACAATTATAGGTAATCCGGTATAGGCTTAGTGGCATACTCACCGGCTGCACCTTGAATTTACCACAGCTTGCAGTGAATATCTGCGGCATCCCCCCCAGGAGCCGATGCAGACGTTACACAGCATATCCGTGCCTGCGGTTATTTCTTACGGGTGCGTCGAACAACTGCGGAGGCTGCGATCACTGTAACAGCGGCAGCAGCGGGAGCAGAAGTTCCGGTAGTGGGTGGACCTGCTTCTTTTGCAGTCTCAGCCTTGGAAGAAGCTGTACTTACGGCAGTATTAGCAGTACCGGAAGTTACGACTGTAGAAGCAGAGGACGAGCCTGCGGAAGTTTTAGCGGAAGTATTCCCTGTTGTAGCTGATGCGGGTATAGCAGCAGCGGTAAGGGTAGTAGTTACCGGCGGTTCCGGCAGGTTAGCGGCGACAGCAGTGGTCGGAATTGCTGGCACCTGTGTCACAGGCTGTGCTGACGTGGTATACGTTACCTGCGGAGTAGTTTCAGCGGCTCCATGGCTGCCCTGATCGGACTCCATAAAGAAAGACTTCGACGTATTTTCAGCGGTCTGCACAAATGTGGCATTGCTCCTGTAAGGAGTGCCCTCAGCGTAGTGAATGCAGGTTACCCTATAGAAGTAACCCCCATCGACCTTTATCTGCGCTGAGTATGTATAGTAACGAAGATCGGAGTGGACTACTGAACCTAATGAAAGCGCATCAGTCCAATCTGTTCCGTCGCTGCTTTTCTGGAGGACAATATCATTGAAACCTATATTGTCCATTACCATAGTTGACTGGGTCTTCGCATATATATCCAGCATACCTCCGCTGCCTGAGCAGGAGAGCATACACTTTGATATAAGCCCTGACGCTGACTTCTGGCTATCCGCTGCGACGCATACTGTCTGCTGGGCGGAAACAGCGCATACTGCACCAAGGACAGCGGCAGTAATTAAGGGTCTGAATCTCATACTGCTGCCCTCAATTCTGCTGACCGTCAGTGAAGCTTGTAGCAGCATCAATGAAGGTCTGAGCGTCCATATTCTGTCCTACAATGGTGTAGAGAATATTGTCGTGTGCGAAAACGGCTGTAGAATAGCCCTCCTGACCGAAAACGAATACAGTACCCACATTGGAGGGGTAAGTCTCATAATCTGGCTCGTCGGTAGGTACTAAGAATGAGGGGATCTCCTCACGGCTATGGTACACCTCGACCATGATATCGAGTCTCTGTTCATCGTTCATGAATGTGAAGTAGAGGTCTTTGGAAAGGCCGCTGTCCTCCACGCTGTAGTCTGTGAGGGGCATATCATCAAAAATCCCCGATACCGGATAACAGGGGAAAACACCCTGTTCACGGCTGAAGCTGAGGTAACGAGCCATAGATTCCGGCTCAGTCTGCACCGGAACTGTAGCAGCTGTTTCTGTTGAGGCATCAGTCTGTACAGCAGTAGTTGCTGTTGTCTCACTCAGCCAGGGGATAGTCCACCAGGGGTTGTAGGTAGTAGTAGTCCCGGTGTCCTCGCTTGAAGTAGCGATGATAGTTTCGCCATGCTCATAAGGGTCATCAAACCCGGCAAAGTCGAAGGAGAAGCCGTTCTTTGTGAACATAACGGCAGTAGTGAAAAGGTCTGCACCGAAAGCGGCTGAGGTATAGATATTCATAGCTACTCCGAGAACGAAGCAAGCGCTGAGGGCTGTAGCCCATTTAATGATGGTATCTATTTTTCTGCGCTTATCTGCGGCAGTTGTTTCTTCGAGGACAGCGGCGATATTCCGTTCTTCCTCGTCCTTATCAAGCTCTCCTCCGCTTATTTCAGCAATAGCGGCGGTAAGCTCTGCGATGGCGCTGTAATCACGTTCATTTTCAGGAAGCGAAAGTGCTTCATTGAGAGCGCTTTCCAGGTCAGAGAGCATCTGCTGCTGTGAATCATCATCCTTCACAAGAGCATTGAAGATTTCATCCTTATTCATAAGATCTCCCCTTTGCAGATGATCTGCGAAAGGCTTTTAAGCTCCTCTCTGTAATATAAATGTCGGTTTAAGGGCAACTTTTTTCTTCGCCCTTAATTTTTTGGAAGTTTACACAAAAAAATTCGTTAGTTTTTATTTATCCTGACCAGATTTTAATTTCAGTTTGATTTTATGTATTCGCTGGTAAAGTGCCGGCAGGGAAAGCCCCAGGCTTTTGGCGGCAGCTTTTTTGTCTCCGTAAGCGGAATCATAGTACACACGCAGGATATTCATTTCCTCATCGCTGAGGATATCCAGCAGACTTTCATTCTCGTCGGGGAAGGGGGAGTCGGCAGCGATATTTTCTGCTTCCGGGCTGTCCTCAAGGCTTACGGTATTCTGGTCACGGCTTCGCAGGTAGGCTTTGATGATATTGTCTGCGGTGCGGTATAGCCAGAGCCTTATGGCTTCGTCGCTTAGTTTCTCACGTTTTGAGAAGAAGGTGACAAAGACCTCCTGAGCGCAGTCCTCAGCGGACTGTTTATCGAAGCTTAGCCGGGAATAGCAGTAGTTATAGATCTCTTTGTAGTACTGACTGATGATCCTGCTGCATTCCTCTTTATTTATCACTGGGCGACCTCCTTTCTCCAGGAGTATCCATATAAAATGGTATATAGAATAATTATAACATTTAAAGAGCGTTTTGTCAATCAATTGATAATGCATAACAGGGCAGCAGCATTTACTTTTCAAGCTGAGCCAGCTTGACCGCTTCTCACGTTGTCGCTCGCTTGCTCGCTTACTTTGGCAGAACATCACATTTTGCCGTCGCTCAACCATATTCTGCTTGGTACAATGTTCTCTGGCAGATTTGTGTGAACTGCGACTTTAAAATGTATCGCCGCAAGGCGATACTATTTCTATTCACTTTTCACTATTCGTTATTCACCATTTACTGTCGCTTTATATTTTAAGAAAATTGTTAGTCTCCGTGACGTTCCGCCAAAGGGGACAACCCAAGGTGGAAAAGGGGGAGGGACTAATTAAACCCGACAAAAATCGGCATTTCCTCCCCCTTTTCCCCCTTAGGTTTTCCCCTCTGGACTCCCCTTTCCTGAACCCCCTTT
>JAGBJO010000010.1 GCA_017934425.1 Ruminococcus sp. | reverse complement strand
TGCGCAGATTTTTGAGCAGAATTTCTACGCAGACAAGAAGATAAAATGCAGGCGGGCTGTCGCCCGGCAAGTTTTATCGACGCAGTATGCGTAAAATTCTGCCAAAAAGATGCGCTTTAGGATTAGTGTCAACACGCCCTAAATAAACAGCCGGTATCGTCTGCGATACTACCAATAAAAAAGCCCCTCCGCAATAGCTAAAAGCAATTGCTGAAGGGCTTTAGTGTTGTATTATATAAAATGTTTACGACTCACCTGTTTTTTTCACCTTGATAAAGCCAGCCTTGTACAATGCAAGACCGATCGCACCTGTGATGATAGTGCAGGTTATCATTTCAAAAACCGCATTTACGCCAACGAATGTAGCTACGAATGTTACCACATTCTTTCCGCCTCTGAGTCCCTGTACATACTCTGTATTGCCAAAGAGAATTATCAGGGCTGACATGAAGAACAGTGTGTTAAAAAAAGCTGTGCAGAAACCTGTTACCAGGCTGCCGACATGAACGTTTGAGAAATTTGACACGCCTTTGAAGACCAGTCCTGCCAGAAAACCGTCAAGGGCACGGGGAACAAAGCGCTGTACGAATGCCAGGAAAGGGTCAATGCTTACAAGTGTAGCGCCCATTCCACTGGGGATTCCGATTCCGTAACACTGTAAGAAGCTGAAAAGTCCGAATACAGATCCCATGATGAGTCCACCTACGGGTCCGAGGGCAACAGCAGCGATAGCTACGGGAATGATGTTCAGCGTGATTACCAGAGGGCCTATGGGGATCGAGCCTATCGGGGTGAATGAAAATACCATTACCACAGCAGTAAGCAGACCCAACAGAACCAGTGATTTGGTGTTGAACGTCTCTTTCATATTCAATTCCTCCTTGTTATTATTCCTCTTTTGAGGATACAATACAACATAGATATAGTATCATATTTCCCAGGAAATGTCAAGGGGTATATATGAAAACGAATGATGATATACGCTGATATATGGCGATATACACAAAATGCGGTGCCAGGAAAATGACACCGCATGATTTTACTATTAAAGCGAACCCAGAGCGGAGAGAACTTCCATTCCTCTTATCTGATAGCCCTCGTTGGTTTCGTTCAGGTGGAACTGCACCTTCTTTGTTGAGGTGGGTTCTACCCATGAGGGCAGTTCGTTAATGTAGTTAACAACTATTGTGTACTCGCTGCCGTTCTTGGAAACGGACTCTATCTCCGGCGAGTAGGTATAAGTAACAGGAGTTACGGGAACGTTGTAGGACTTGGACTCCTCGTTGTAGTAGAATCTTGCTTCAGCAGGACCTACAGTGGTGTGAGTAAGTTCCGGCAGACCGTCGCCGAAAAGTGCAACAGCGGCAGCTTCCACGTCAACAGCAGGAACGCTTACAACGTCGAAAGTACGCTGATACTTGTCAAGGGCGTTGTCGGACATTACCATTGACCAGATAGCAGCGGTGATTATCTCCTCGGAGCTAAGTTCTGAGGGGCTTTCAAAGGAGCTTATGTCCATGATTACCGCCGGGTAGACGATGTCGCTGAATCCGTCCTTTTTCGTGTCCCCTGAGGAAAATCGCCCCCAGTAACCGGCTACCTTTGTGATGCAGGTAACAAGACCAATGCAGGCAAGTGCTGCGAAAATAACGCCCAGAATAGCGTAAATGGTCTTCTTAACTCTGCCGGCAGGACGAACGGCTTCCACCTCGTCGCCCTCCTCAGTATGCTCACGGCGCTCGTCCATGATTGCATCCGGGTCTTCGTCGAGGATATTCTCCAGGGCGGAAGTCACCTTACCCTTGCGCTTGAATATAGACTTCTTCGGCTTCTCCTCGAAGTCCTCGTCCTCATCGTCATCATCACCAGCCGGCTCAATAAGCTTGATCGGCGGAAGTTCTTCCAGCGGTTCTTCCTCAGGTTCTTCGGGAATTCTTGGGCTTTCAATGTCAGCAACAGCTTTTTCAGCGCTCTCACGGATACTGTTTATCATACCGCCAACAGGGTCGCTTTCCGGTTCATCTTCCGCTGCTTCCTCTGCTTCAACTTCGCTGTTTACCGCAGCAATTGCGGCATCGAGAAGCTGGTCAACTTCTGACGGCGGGTCGGGAGTGCGGTCAACCACTATGAACTCCTCCTCAAAGCTTACAGCGTTGGGGTTGTAGCCGGAGTTATCCTCGTTAGCCGGTTCATAGCCAGATATGTCCTCGTTTGCAGGAATTTCTTCGGGAACTTCCTGCTCCTGAGGCGGTGCATATTCAGCATCGTCGGAAGTTTCCCTGCGCTTTCTGAACAGGGAGAAAAGTCCGCCCTTTTTAGGGGATTCTTCCGGCTCAGGCTCGTCATTTATCTCGTCAATGTAGAAGTCGTTGCCATTTGTGAGAAGCTCCTCCTCGGCACGTCTTGCAGCTTCTTCCGCACGACGCTTTTCCTCAGCGATGCGCTCCTCCTCGGCACGTCTTGCGGCTTCTTCTGCACGACGCTTTTCCTCAGCGATGCGTTCCTCCTCGGCACGTCTTGCGGCTTCTTCTGCACGACGCTTTTCCTCAGCGATGCGCTCCTCCTCGGCACGTCTTGCGGCTTCTTCTGCCAGACGCTTTTCCTCAGCGATGCGCTCCTCCTCGGCACGTCTTGCGGCTTCTTCTGCCAGACGCTTTTCCTCGGCGATGCGCTCCTCCTCGGCACGTCTTGCAGCTTCTTCTGCCAGACGCTTTTCCTCAGCGATGCGCTCCTCCTCGGCACGCCTCATAGCTTCCTCGGCAGCGGCTTTGCGTTTTGCCTTTGCGATACGCTCTATCTCGGCACGCCTTGCGGCTTCCTCTGCCTGACGTTTTTCTTCTTCTCGCTGTAGCAGTTCCTGATGGAGCTGGTCAGCCGTCTTGCGGTTTGCCTCATATACCGAAGCGGTAGTCTCGGTTATCTTCTGCATCTCCTGAGTTGTGGTATCATCAGCCAGCGCAGAAAGGAGATCGTCAACTGACATATCGTCGAATTTGCTCTTAGCGTGTACAGTTGGCGGTGCTGCCGGTTTTTCCGCTTTTTTCAGGGGCTTGGGAGCCCTGTTTGCTTTAAGGTTATTCAGCATATCGTCAAGATCTTTTCTGATAGCCATAAAGACCTCCTGTAAATATATTTATCTGATCTGACCGTTTCCGTCGATCAGGTACTTTACTGTAGTAAGTTCTGAAAGTCCCATAGGACCTCTTGCATGAAGCTTCTGGGTGGATATTCCGATCTCAGCGCCGAAGCCGAACTCTCCGCCGTCTGTGAATCGTGTGGACGCATTGACGTATACTGCTGCTGCGTCAACCTCTCTGCGGAACTTATCAGCGCAGTCAAGTGACTTTGTAACGATGCACTCAGAGTGCTTTGTGCTGTACTTTCTGATATGAGCGATAGCCTCGTCGATGCTGTCAACAACCTTTACGGCGATGATGAAGTCGTTGAACTCGGTAGCGTACTCAGTCTCAGTAGCCTTTTCGATGCCCTCGCCAAGAATTGCGATAGTTCTGTCGCAGCCGTAGATCTTCACGTTATGAGACTTGAACCTCTCAGCGATCATGGGCAGGAACTTCTCAGCAACGTCCTTGTGAACAAGCAGGCTTTCGATAGCATTGCATACGGAAGGACGCTGAGTCTTGGCGTTGTCAGTGATCTCAACAGCCATATCAAGGTCAGCGCTGCTGTCAACGTAAACGTGGCAGTTACCTGCGCCAGTTTCGATAACAGGCACTTTAGCGTTATTCACAACAGCCTGGATAAGTCTTGCGCTTCCACGGGGGATAAGTACGTCCAGATAGCCACGAAGCTGCATCAGTTCGTTAGTAGTCTCACGGGAAGTATTCTCAACAACCTGGATAACGTCAGCAGGCAGCCCAGCGCTTTCAACAGCCTCACGCATAATGCTTCCCAGGCAGATATTGGAGTTTATAGCCTCCTTGCCACCCTTGAGGATAACAGCGTTTCCGGCTTTCAGGCAAAGTGCAGCAGCGTCAACAGTAACGTTAGGGCGTGACTCGAAGATTATACCAATAACGCCCAGGGGCACACGGGTTTTTGTGATACGCAGACCATTGGGACGTGTGAAGCCGTCAATGACCTGACCTACAGGGTCAGTGAGAGCGATAAGCTGGTCAACGCCCTTTGCCATGCCCTCGATACGTGCCTTATCCAGCTTCAGTCTGTCCTGCATGGACTCGGACATACCGTTTTCCTTTGCAGCAGCCAGATCCTTAGCGTTCTCAGCGATTATCTTATCGGTATTGTCGGTAAGTGCCTTTGAGATAGCAGCCAGTGCTGCGTTCTTAACAGCGGTGGAAGCGCCTGAAATAGCGGGTTCAGCGTTCTTAGCCCTGATTCCCAGATCTAAAGTATAACTCATAATATCACCTCATATTTGCTTTAAAAATAGTACCTATCTCCTTGTCCTCAAAGAGGTCGTAGAGCATTTCGGGGTTCTTGCCGTTCATGATAACCATGTCAATACCGGCGTTTGTGGCTATTTTAGCGGCATTTATCTTAGTGGACATACCGCCTGTGCCGAGTGACGAACCTGCACCGCCTGCCACGCTCTCGATCTCCGGGGTTATCTCCTCGACAACTGATATTGGCTCAGCATCGGGGTTTGTGCGTGGGTCATCGGTATACAGTCCGTCAATGTCGGAGAGTATGAGCAGAAGGTCAGCACCAGCGAGGTCAGCAACCAGTGCGGACAGGGAGTCGTTCTCACCGATCTCAAGTTCCAGCTCGTCGATAGCGATAGTATCATTCTCGTTCACGATAGGGATAACGCCCATTCCAACGAGGGTATCAACGGTATTCTTGAAGTTCTCGCAGTGGTTGGGGTTGCTGATAATGGTCTTTGTAAGGAGTATCTGTGCAACGGTCACGCTGTACTTCTCAAACATATCGTCGTAGACGTGCATAAGTTCGCACTGACCGATAGCTGCAACAGCCTGTTTCAGCTTAGTTTCCTGGGGCTTTTTGGGAAGTCCCAGCTTACCTGCGCCCAGACCAACAGCGCCGGAGGAAACCATGATTATCTCACGTCCGGAATTGTGCAGGTCGGAAATGACTCTTACAAGGTTGGTCATGCGGCGTATATTCAGTTTTCCGGTCTTGTGGGCGAGTGTGGAAGTGCCAAGCTTTATGACGATACGCTTTTTTTCGGATATATTTCTCATAATTTTACTTCTTTCAGTTAACTTTATTAACGGGATTGCCGTCCAGCCAAGCCCTTATGTTGCCGCAAACAATGTCCATAAGCCTGCGCCTTGTCTCATAGGCTGCCCAGGCAGTGTGAGGAGTTATGCGGCAGTTTTTGGCGGATTTAAGGGGAGTATCCGGTGACATTGGCTCGCTTACCAGTACATCAAGGTATGCGCCGGCTATCTTTTCGGAATTAAGAGCATCAGCCAGTGCCTGCTCATCTGCTGCACCGCCACGGGAGGTATTAATAAGTATAGCCTCCGGCTTCATGGCACCGAGGAGTTCCTTGCCGATGATGCCCTTTGTCTGCTCGGTCAGCGGACAGTGGAATGTGATAATATCCGCCTGAGAAGCGGCTGTCAGAAGGTCAGTTACCGGGTATGGGCAGTCCTTCGGTGTGGTGCGGGTATTCACGATAACATTCATACCAAAAGCGTCTGCGATCTGCGCAACACGTCTGCCGATTGAGCCGTAGCCGACGATAGCAATGGTCTTTCCGGCAAGTTCGCCTGTTGGAATCGGGAAATAGGAGAAGGACGGTGAGCGCTCCCACTCGCCGTTCTTTACGGCATCATCGTAGTCTCTGATGCGGCTGAAATGGTCAAGGATATAGGCGAAAACCTGCTGTGCAACGGCGTTTGTGGAATACTGTCCGGCGTTGCAGACGGTTATACCTTTCTCAGCGGCATAAACGGTATCGACGTTATTGTAGCCTGTGGCGAAAAGTCCGATATAGCGTATATTCGGGCACTTATCCATTACCTCAGGTGTGATAAGCACCTTATTACAGAGGACTACTTCAGCGTCGCCGATATTCTCAGCAGTCTCATGAGCTTTGGTGAATGGTATGATATTTACCTCGCCAAAACTTTCCAGTTCGCTGACAGGGATATCGCCATTAACGCTGACTGTATGCCAGTCAAGGACAGCTATTTTCATTCGCTTTTCTCCTCTCCGCTATTCTCCTCCTGTTTTGCCTCAACAGGCTTCTCCTGTTCTGCCTCAGCAGGCTTCTCCTCATGAGTTTCAGTTTCGGGAGTTTTTTTCTTGTACACAAATGTGGATATAAGCGCTGCCAGGATAAACACGCCTTCAACAATGCCGATGATCTGGAACTTTGCCTTGTCAGTATCGAAGAACAAGAGTATCATTGAAAATGGGATAGCAAAGGCAAATATCAGCTGATATGGCTTCTTATCCCTTGAGAAGCGCCATGTGAAGAAAACCAGTGAGATCAGGCAGAAAACGATGTACATACCGAAAGGGAACGGGAAAAGTCCGGTCTGCTCGATTTCCACAGCTGAAAGGAATACATTTCCGAGAGTATCAAGTAACATAAATTGCTCCATTCCGCAAAGCGGGATTGTCCTTATACGGCGGACAGTCAAGCCGAATTATCCGCCTGGAGAAACACTTTCCCCAGACTTGCTCCCTACATTATAACACAAGCCCCGGAAAATTGCAACTTTTTTTACGAAAAAACCTTGCCCAAACTAAAGTCATAAGTGATGAAAATATGGATATTTCGCCGAAAAAATGTAAAAACTTTTATTTTGGTAAGATGCTGATAATATTCACTTATGCAGAATTCACATTATGTGCATAGTATTTTCGTTAAATCGTACAAAAATAATATAAGGCAAAAATATCTTCTTCACTTTTTTTTACAGATATGGTATAATAAAATGAGTATTTCAGGGGGTGAAGAATTATTTGAAAACGCTGTATATTTCCGACCTTGACGGCACTCTCCTGGGCGCTGACCAGCGGCTCAGCGAGGAAAATGCTGATATACTGCGGAAAGCTGCCAGTTCCGGGGCGTATTTCACATTCGCTACCGCAAGGACTGCCGCTTCTGCACTGAAAATTATGGAGAACGCCGGCGTGAATGTGCCGTGTATTCTCATGAACGGCGTATGCATTTACGATATGTTAAGGGAGGAATATGTCCTATGCCGCTATATTCCGCAATCTGAGGCGGCTTCAACAGCGATGGTACTTGACAGGCAGGACTTCGGCGGATTTATGTACAGGATAGACGGCGGTAAACTATCCTGCTATTTCACAGACCTTAAAAACGACGCTATGGCGCAGTTCCTTGATACCAGAGTAAAGCGGTATGACAAGGATTTTATCAGGGTGGCCTCTCTCGCACAGGCTTGCGACGATAAGGTGGTCTACTTCTGCGTCATCGCATCAAAGGAAAGGCTTGAACCGCTCAGGAAAACTGTATCAGAGACTCCCGGTCTGCGGTATGAGTTCTATGGAGATGTTTACGATACGAGATACTGGTATCTCGAAGTATTCAACGGCTCAGCCTCAAAGTCGGCAGGAGTTGAGTTCCTGCGCCGGGAATACGGCTTCGGCAGAGTTGTTGCTTTTGGTGACAATTATAACGACCTGCCCCTTCTGCGTTCGGCTGACCTGAGTTTCGCTGTGGAAAACGCCGTTGACGATGTGAAAAAAACCGCCGACCGGATAACTCATATCGGTGTGGCTGCTGAGATCGCACGGCTCGCTGAAAATCAACATAATTAACTAACGAAAGGAATAAAAGCAGATATGAAAAAACTTATGTTAGGTAACGAGGCTTTTGCCCGTGGACTTTATGAAGCTGGATGTAAGGTGGTTTCCAGCTACCCCGGCACTCCCTCCACTGAGATAACCGAGGAAGTTGCAAAGTATGACGAAGTTTATGCTGAGTGGGCTCCCAACGAGAAAGTTGCTATGGAGACTGCCCTGGGCGCTTCCATTGCCGGCGCAAGAAGTTTCTGCGGTATGAAGCACGTCGGTCTGAACGTTGCTGCTGACCCGCTTTATACAGCAGGTTACACAGGCGTTAACGCTGGTATGGTCATCGCTGTTGCTGACGACCAGGGTATGCATTCTTCCCAGAATGAGCAGGATTCCCGTCACCACGCTATCGCTTCTAAAGTTCCTATGCTCGAACCCTCTGATTCTACAGAATGTAAGGAGTTCGTAAAGCTGGCATTTGAACTTTCTGAGCAGTTCGACGCTCCGTTCATCGTAAGAATGTCCACAAGAGTTGCTCACTCCCAGAGCATCGTTGAAATGGAAGACCGCAAGGAACTTGAACTGAAGCCCTATGAGAAAACTCCCCAGAAGTTCGTTATGATGCCTGCTTACGCAAAGGGCAGACACGTTTTCGTTGAGGAGAGAACCAAGAAGCTTATAGAGTACGCTGAGACAAGCCCCCTGAACCGTGTGGAGATCTCCGACAAGGCTGAGTTCGGCGTTATCACCAACGGTGCGGCTTACCAGTACACCAAAGAAGCGCTGGGCGACAGAGTTTCCGTTCTCAAGCTGGGTATGGTAAATCCCCTCCCCGTTAAGCTTATCCAGGACTTCGCTGCTAAGTATGAGCGCATCGTAGTTATCGAGGAACTCGACGGCATCATCGAGGAGCATTGCCGCAATATCGGCGTTACTAACGTTGAGGGCAAGAATATCTTCGGTTACATCGGTGAGATAAACCAGGCAGTTATCGCTGAGAAGCTCATGGGCGAGAAGAAGGACTTCGCTGCTCTGGAGGAGAATATCCCTGTCCGTCCTCCTGTAATGTGTGCAGGATGTCCTCACCGTGGACTTTTCTACTGCCTGAAGAAGCTGGGCGTAACAGTTTCCGGCGATATCGGCTGCTACACTCTCGGCGCTGCTGCTCCTCTTAACGCAATTGATACTACTATCTGCATGGGCGCTTCCATTTCCGGTCTTCACGGCTTCAACAAGGCAAGAGGTGCTGAAAGCGAGCATAACAGTGTTGCTGTTATCGGTGACTCAACTTTCATGCACAGCGGTATGACAGGTCTTGTTAATATTGCTTACAATAACTCAAACTCCACCGTTATTATCCTTGACAACTCCATTACTGGTATGACCGGTCACCAGCAGAACCCCACTACCGGCAAGAACCTCAAGGGCGACCCGGCTGCTGCTGTTAACCTGGAGGAACTTTGCAAGGCTATCGGTATCAAGCGTGTACGTGTTACCGACCCCTACAAGCTGGCTGAAACTGAGGCTGCTATCAAGGAAGAACTTGCTGCTGACGAGGCTTCTGTTATCATTTCCAGAAGACCCTGCGCTCTGCTCAAATACGTTAAGCACAATCCTCCTTTCGCTGTTGACACTGAAAAGTGCGTAGGCTGCAAGGCTTGCATGAAGCTGGGATGTCCCGCTATCTCTATCCGTGACAAGAAGGCTGTTATCGACCACACACAGTGCGTTGGCTGCGGCATCTGCAAGGAACAGTGCAAGTTCGGCGCTATCGGCTGATGAGGTAAAACTATGTTACAGATTGAGATTTATGAGGAGTTCAGCCATTGGCTGGACGACCTGCTTGAAAATAATACTATCCCGGATGACGCTCAGGCTTTCTGCTTCAACCTCTATGAGGAGTCCGCTGAGGACTGCATATACGCCGTTCAGCTGGTAGCTTCCGGCGAGTTCGATGAGACCGACGACAGCGGCGAATGGGCTTGCGAGGAAGTCTGGTCAAGTGAGGAGAACATCTTCTGCATCGATACCTCCGACGAGGACGAGAAAGGCTGGCAGCACGCCCGTGACCTTTACCGTGAAATGGTGGAGGAGTACATCAAGTCCGGCACTCACCGCCGACTGCTCACTTCACTTAAAGGCATCGGCATCGGCTTCGTTGACGGCGACCTGGAACTTATCAAGTAATACATCGTGCATTATACATCAATAAGGAGTAAAATATAATGGAAACTAAATCAATTATGATAGTTGGTGTTGGCGGACAGGGTTCTCTGCTCGCTTCCAGACTTCTGGGCAATGTTCTGCTTGCTCAGGGATATGACGTTAAGGTAAGCGAGGTACACGGTATGAGCCAGCGTGGCGGAAGCGTTGTTACCTACGTAAAATATGGCGATAAGGTATACTCCCCTGTTATCGAAAAGGGCGAGGCTGACGCTGTTATCTCCTTTGAACTCTTAGAGGCTGCAAGATGCCTGCCTTACCTGAAAAAGGGCGGTCATCTCATCACTTCCACCCAGCAGATAGATCCTATGCCTGTTATCACCGGTGCTGCACAATACCCGGAGAACCTTACTGAGAAGCTGAAGGCTGCCGGTGCTGAACTGGTTGCTGTTGACGCTCTGTCACTGGCTGAACAGGCTGGTACTGCTAAGGCTTCAAACGTGGTACTCATGGGCGTTCTGGCTTCAAGAATGGACTTCCCGGAGGAACTCTGGCAGAAGGCTCTGGAACAGTGCGTACCGCCTAAATTCCTGGAGCTCAACAAGAAGGCTTTTGAACTGGGCAAAAACGCATGATGACCCCTTTCGGCAGCGATTTTGCAAGGGAACTGGTGGTGGAAGAACTCCCCATGAGCGACGGCGCATTCACTCCCCTTCAATACCTTTATGAAATATACTTCAGAATAGTCGCAGACGAACTTAGTGACAGCGAAAGAAAAAGCTTGGAAAAGACATTTCGTGCGGAAAATCAATACTCCGAGGAGGAGATCCAGGAGTTGGTTGACGACAAGAGCGTTGACTATGAGACTGCATACCAGTGCTGGGCGGCGGCTTGTCTCTTGGACGCAGCACTTTCCGGAACTGACTACTCAGGCGACTGTATCGGCTATGCTGATAAATATAACGATGCTGTCAGAAGTATCGCAGATGCCAGCAAAAAGCGCAAATTCCTTACACGCAAGCCCGTTCACGATATCCTGAAGATCGTAAATACAGCAACCGACAGCCTTGACTATGTGCTGGGTATACCAGCAGATTCAGAACTGGCTGACGAAATGCGTGAAAACGGCAGGTATGAGCAGTTTCTCGAAAGCATAAACGCTTTACAGGGCAGGCTCGTAATTCTTGCTGAAAAATATGAATAGACCTTACCGTACTTCCGGTAAGTCATATTGGCAACACCGCACAGAGATTGCGGCGCAGATACGCAGTCAGATTTTTCGGCAGATTGTGCATAAATTTCGCAGGCATACTGACGTATGTCAAGAAATTTGTGTGCAAGATGCCGGAAAATATGCAAGCAGATGTGCCGCAAAGCCGTCAGGCGGTCTTTGTGCGGTGTTGCCATTATCACAGATGCAGTAACATCAGTGTATGGTGCGGAAGCTGACCGTATCCATAAGGCAAAATATATTTTATTACAGAAGGAGTCTGGATACCAATGGAAAAATATTGGAATCAGGAAATTGAAACCATGTCCCTTGAGGATATGCGTAAGCTGCAAAGCGAGCGCCTTGTGGCACAGGTAAAGCACGTTTACGAGAACGTGAAGTACTACCGTGACCTTATGGACGAAAAGGGCGTTAAGCCGGAAGACATTCAGTCGGTGGACGACCTGCACAAGCTGCCTTTCATATCAAAGGCTGATCTGCGTGAAGCTTACCCGGACGGTCTGCTGGCTGTACCAAAAAGCCAGTGCGTAAGGATACACTCCACCAGCGGCACTACCGGCAAGAGAGTTGTCGCTTTCTACACCCAGAAGGACGTTGACCTCTGGGAGGACTGCTGTGCAAGAGCTATTACTGCTGCCGGCGGTACTGAGGACGACGTTTGTCAGGTCGCTTACGGATATGGTCTGTTCACTGGCGGCGCTGGTCTGCACGGCGGTTCACATAAGGTGGGATGTCTTACTCTGCCTATGTCAAGCGGTAATACCGACCGCCAGATAACTTTCATGCGTGACCTGGGTACTACTATACTCTGCTGCACACCTTCCTATGCTGCGTATATCGGTGAGACTCTCCACGAAATGGGTCTTACTCCCGACGATGTTCAGCTTAAAGCCGGAATTTTCGGCGCTGAGCCCTGGACTGAGGAAATGCGCCGCTCTATCGAGAAGTCGCTGGGCATCAAGGCTTACGATATCTACGGTCTTACCGAGATAAGCGGTCCTGGCGTTGCTTTTGAGTGCAGCGAGCAGAAGGGTATGCATATCAACGAGGATAATTTCATTCCTGAGATAATCAACCCGGAAACCGGCGAAGTCCTTCCGGAAGGCGAAGTGGGCGAGCTGGTGTTCACAAGCATCACCAAGGAAGCTTTCCCCCTCCTGAGATACCGCACAAGAGACCTTTGCGTACTCTCAAGAAAGAAATGCTCCTGCGGACGCACCCTCATCAAAATGACTAAGCCTATGGGCAGAAGCGATGATATGATGATAATCCGTGGCGTAAATGTATTCCCCTCACAGATCGAGACTGTTCTCATCGAGCAGGGCTACTCACCCAACTACCTTATCGAGGTAGACCGCATCAATAACAGCGATACACTCGACATCAGCGTTGAGATGAACCCTGACCAGTTCTCAGATAAGGTCAAGGATATGCAGCAGCAGGAGAGAGCCCTGGCTGAAGCTATCAAGACTATGCTGGGCATCAGCCCAAAGGTACATCTGGTTTCCCCCAAGTCTATTACAAGAAGTGAGGGTAAGGCTGTAAGAGTTATTGATAAGCGCAAGCTCCACGACTAACGTCAAGGCAACACCGCACAGAGATTGCGGTGTTGCCTCAAAAAAATCTAAACTATGAGGTGATCTTAAATGAAAGTCAAATTATTTTCCACAAACTATATGCCTGAGCAGGAAAAGTACGCAAGATTTACTGCTTTCGAGAACGAGCTTAACGACTTTATCTCCAAGGTAAAAGTTATCGACATCAAGTACAGCAGCTCTCTCGGTATGTGCCACGATGCCCAGACTCATGTAAATGAGTATATGGAAGATTTCTCTGCACTTGTTATGTATGAGGACGCTGTTGCCGATGCACCGGCAAAGAAGTCATCATCTGCCACAAAGAAGACCACTTCAACAAAAAAGAAAGCTGCTAAGGAGGAATGATCTATGTCCAACGTAAGACAGATCTCTGTTTTCGTCGATAATAAGCCGAACCAGCTTACAGGCGTTATGAAGCTGATAAAGGACAGCGGTATCAATATCCGTGCCCTGAGCCTTGCTGATACAAAGGATTTCGGTATACTGCGTATCATCGTGAACGATACCGACAAGACCTGCGAGATCCTCAGATCCGCCGGCTATGCGGTAACTGTTACTGAAGTCGTAGCTATAACTATCCCCGATTCACCCGGTCAGCTCAGCCGTGTACTTGATATCCTCGGCGGCGAGGGCGTTAACCTGGAGTACCTTTACGCTTTCCTGGGCAAGTCTGACAGGGCAGTTTCCTTCGTTATCCGTGTGGACGATAACACAAACGCTGCCGCTGCTCTCAACAAGGGCGGTATTATTCAGCTTACCGAAAATGATATCTCGGAAATGTGAGTTTTATACAAATATTTAATTCATATTTAAACAAATTTTGAAAACGCTTGACAACCTTTTGGTTTGATTGTATAATTAATATGTAACCAAGTGTGCCCGCTTGTCCGGTGGACGCAGGTTTCAGGCAAATACTATCAGAGGAGTGATTACAATGGGTATTCTTGATAAGATCAGTGATGTCTCAAAAGGCGCATCTGATAAGGCAAAGAGCATTTCTGAAGCCAATAATCTGAAGAGAAAGATCCTGTATGAGGAGGAGAGGATCGTTGAGATCTTTACTGATATCGGTAAAAAGTATTACAAAAATCCCAACGAGGATCCTGCTGCTCTCAAAGAACTGTGCGATGATATCGACACAAGGCGCAGAAGAATCAAGAAGATGAAGTTTGAACTGAATGGTATCAGAGGCTGCAAGGTTTGCCCCAAGTGCAATGCTGAGGTAAACGAGAGATTCCAGTTCTGTGGAAGATGCGGTGCAAGACTTCCTGATATCGAAGACGACGACTTCATGTCCTTAGAGCCTAACGATTACTACACAGAAAGCAGCAATCAGTTCTTCAATGCAGATTCTACACAGAACTTCTGATGCACGTTAATAAAACAGGGCTGTTCTGATTTTTCGGGGCAGCCTGTTTTTTTGGAGGAGTTTATGAAAAGAATCGTTCACGTCTGCGAAACTGCCCTGCTTATACTCACCGCTAACCTTATCCCCCTGTGGACTGAGACAGGCTTCGGGAAAATACCTTTGACTATCGCCACTTTGCTGCTTTGCGGCTCGTACCTCTTTACTCTGATAAAGGGCGACGGCGTTAAGATCAGCGATAAACGCCTGAAACGCCTGCACCGTGGCTGCACACTAACAAAAACCGGCGGCATCGCTGCGGCGGTGGAAGTACTCATTCTCATCGGCTTCTTTATTGTGACCGATGCCGGCGTAATTGCTAAAATATTCGCAGTAGTACTCCCCGTCCTGCTCATCGGTATCGTGATTTTATGCGGAAGT
Organism: Ruminococcus sp.; assembly: GCA_017934425.1. GTDB lineage: Bacteria > Bacillota > Clostridia > Oscillospirales > Ruminococcaceae > Ruminococcus. The sequence goes on along the minus strand of JAGBJO010000010.1, from coordinate 17,207 downwards.
GTACGCATCGCCGCAAATTCCAGACAAATAAAACTCACCGACCATATCGCTATGCTGCTGTTCTGGTGGCTGCCGGTGGTGAATATATTCCTTATACGAAAGTTCTACCTGACTGCAAAACGTGAGTACATCTTCGAGGCGGATAAGGTCGAACTGGACAGCGTCCGTGAAGCAAGCCAGGTTTGCCGCACAAAGTACCCGGTCATCATGGTTCACGGCATTTTCTTCCGTGACTGGCAGCTTATGAACTACTGGGGACGTGTTCCTGCTTCACTTAAAAAGAACGGTGCTTCCGTGTTCTACGGCAATCAGCAGTCCGCTCAGTCCGTGGCTGACAGCGCAAAGGAACTGAAAGCCGAGATCGAAAAGGTTCTCGCTGATACCGGTGCGGAAAAAGTTAACATAATCGCCCACTCAAAAGGCGGACTCGATTCACGCTATGCCATAAGCCGACTGGGTATGGCTGACCGTGTGGCTACTCTCACTACCGTGAATACGCCCCACCGTGGCTGTGATATGGTGGATTTTCTTCTTGACAAGATACCGGATAATATCGTTGACTATATCGCTGCAAAGTACGAAAAGATATTTACCGTTCTGGGCGATACAAAGCCGGATTTTCTCGCAGGTGTCAAAGATCTGAGCGCTGAGCGGGCTAAAGCTTACGACCAGGAAATGCCGGATATGCCGGGAGTTTCCTACCGCAGTATTATGACCGTCATGAACAGCCCGAAAGCTGCCGGTTTTCCGCTTAATATGGGCTATCGGCTCATAAAAAAGCTGAACGGCGCTAATGATGGTCTTGTATGGGAAGGTTCAGCCTCCCACGGCGATTTCCGCCTTGTGAAACATACCGGAAAACGTGGTATCAGCCACGGCGACGTTATCGACCTTATGCGTGAGAATATCGAGGGCTTCGACGTTCGGGAATTCTACGTGGGAATCCTCAAAGACCTGAAAGACCAGGGCTTCTGAACATACGCTGTATCCTCCGGCACAGATAATACATCGGCACTCCAAGCACAAACCACAACGCCGAAAACGGCAAACATATCTGTCCGAGGATATTCAGCGGCATATCCGAATAATCCCACACCGCCCAGCCCATGATGAGATTATCAGCGATACCGGCTGCAAACTCCGTGCAGGTGATGATGATACTTCCGATCAAACAGCATCGCAGAAGCGTAATATTCCGCCTGCTGGTGATGCAGTTCATCAGCAGCAGTATCACTCCGCCGCATACACCCATTGTCCAGTGAGTGTAGCCACGCCCGGATATCTCAATCAGGCTGTAAATAAAAAATCCCATAAGGAAGGCAAAAATGTGCTGAGAAAACTTCATTCCGGCACTCCTTTCTTTTAGGCAACACCGCACAAAGACCGCCTGACGGCTTTGCGGCACATATGCTTGCATATTTTCCGGCATCTTGCACATAAATTTTTTGACATACGTCAGTATGCCTGCAAAATTTCTGCACAATCTGCCGAAAAATCTGACTGCGCATCTGCACCACAATCTCTGTGCGGTGTTGCCTTTATGACATATTATAATTCTATTATCTATCAGAGGTGAAAACATATGCGTAAAAGTTGTATTCTTATGCACATTTCCAGCCTGCCTTCAAAATACGGCATCGGAAAAATGGGCAGAGCTGCTTTCGATTTCGTGGACTTTCTCAAAAAAGCTGAGGTGAAATGCTGGCAGATACTTCCCCTCTCCCCTACCAGCTACGGCGATTCCCCATATCAGTCCTTCTCAGTAAACGCCGGAAATCCCTACTTCATCGACTTCGAGGTGCTTGAGGGCGACGGTCTTCTGGAACGCCATGAGTACGAAAGCTTCTCCTGGGAAACTGACCCGGAGAAGGTGGATTATGCCCTTATTTATGAGAACTGCTTCCAGGTACTCCGCATCGCTTACTCACGCTTCAAATCCGGAAAGTTCCCGGACTATAAGAAGTTCTGCGACGAGAATAAGTCCTGGCTGGACGAGTACGCACTTTTCATGGCGCTCAAATCCAAAAACGACGGCAAGGCATGGTATGAGTGGGACAGCGACATATCCATGCACAAGACGGAGGCTGTTGCGGCTGCTAAAAAGTCGCTGAAAAACGATATCGGCTTCTACAAGTTCCTCCAGTTCGAGTTTTCAAGACAGTGGGGCGAACTTAAAAAGTACGCCAACGACTGCGGCATAGAAATAGTGGGAGATATCCCGATATACTGCGCTCTGGACAGCGTTGAGGCATGGAGTGAGCCAAGACTTTTCTGGTTCAATAAAAAGCGCCGCCCAGTATGCGTTGCAGGCTGCCCGCCGGACGACTTCTCTCCCACTGGTCAGCTTTGGGGCAACCCCCTCTACAACTGGGCTTACCACAAGCGCACCGGCTACAAGTGGTGGATAAACCGCATCGCCAATGCCGCAAAGCTTTACGATATCGTCCGTATCGACCATTTCAGAGGATTTGAAAGCTACTACACCATTCCCTTCGGCAACGAGAACGCTACCGTTGGCGAGTGGAAGAAAGGCCCTGGATACGAGCTTTTCAAGGCTGCTGAGGACGAACTTGGCAGGCTGAATATAATCGCTGAGGACTTGGGATTCATTACCCCGGAAGTCCGTCAGCTTCTTGATGACTGCGGCTACCCCGGCATGAAAGTGCTGCAATTCGGTTTCAGCGACGGCACTAACGAGCATCTGCCCCATAACTTCTCCACAACCAACTGCTTCGCTTACACCGGCACTCACGACAACGAGACTCTTATCGGCTGGGTGGAGTCAATGGACAAAAAGTCCCTGAAATTCGCCAGAAAGTACCTGGGTGTCAAGAAAAAGGCTGACATTCCTATGGCGGTAGTCAAGGCGGCATGGGGAAGCGTTGCACAGGTCGCTTGCGCTCAGATGCAGGACTTCCTGGAAAGCCCCAAGTCCGGACGCATGAACACCCCCTCTACCCTGGGCGGCAACTGGCAGTTCCGCACAAAGGAAACCGACTTCACACCCGAACTTGCTAAGAAAATTCGCAGGCTCAACCGTATGTACAACAGATAAACCTATCGGAGGATGAAATAATGGATAAGAAAGTTTTTACAGAGAAATTCACCGGCAGACTGCCTCGTGACCTGAAACAGGCTACTCCTCAGCAGCTTCACAATGCCCTGGGTGATACTATCATGGAAATGTATGGCGACCAGTGGAACGAAAGCCGCCAGCAGCACCTCTCAAAGCGCCGTGCTGCGTACCTTTCTATGGAGTTCCTGGTGGGACGTGCAGTTTACAACAACCTGCTGTGTCTGGGCATTTACGACGAAGTAGCACAGGTTTTCAGTGAACTGGGTCTTAACTTCGCTGACTTCGAGGAGATCGAGGACGCTGCCCTCGGAAACGGCGGTCTTGGCAGACTGGCTGCCTGCTTCCTGGACTCCGCCGCTACTCTGTCCCTGCCTCTGGACGGCTACGGGATCCGCTACAAGTACGGTCTGTTCAAGCAGTCCATCGTGGACGGCTTCCAGAAGGAGGACATCGACGACTGGACTAAGTACGGTGACTGCTGGTCAAAGAGATGCGAGGAGGAAACTGTCCTCATTGAGTATAACGGTCAGACCGTCAAGGCTGTCCCTTATGATATGCCTGTTTTCGGCTGCAAGACCGCTAATATCGGCACTCTCCGCCTGTGGCAGGCTGAGCCTGTGAAGGAATTCGACTTCGATACCTTCAATAAGCAGGACTACCTGGAAGCTTCAAAGGAGAAGATCTACGCCGAGGACATCTCCCGTGTGCTTTATCCCAATGACGACACTAACGAGGGTAAGAAACTCCGCCTGAAGCAGCAGTACTTCTTTAGCTGTGCGTCATTGACGGACATTCTCCGCAAGCATAAGGCTCGCTTCGGTACTCTGGAAAACTTGGCTGACTACATTTCTATCCAGCTTAATGATACTCACCCGGTGATCTCTATCCCCGAACTTATCCGCCAGCTTGTTGACAACGAGGGTTATACCTTCGAGAAATCCCTTGGTATAGCCAAAAAAGTGTTCAACTACACCAACCACACCGTTATGCAGGAGGCTCTGGAAAAATGGTGGGTAGGACTGGTTGAGGAAGTCCTCCCCAGAATTTATGAGATAATCATTCAGATAAACGAGGAACTTATCGCTGAACTGTACGCCGCCGGAGTACAGAAGGATCAGATCGGCAGAATGAAGATAATCAAGGGCGACCTTATCCATATGGCAGATATGGCGTGCTACGCTTCAAGCCACATAAACGGCGTTGCTGAGATACACACCCAGATACTCAAAGACACCGTTCTTGCGGACTGGTACAGCTTAGTTCCCGACCACTTCCGCAATGAAACTAACGGCATCACTCAGCGCCGCTGGCTGGCACTTTGCAACAAGGAACTTTCCGCCCTTATCACCGAACTTCTCGGCAGCGACCAGTGGATAACCGACCTGGATATGCTCAAGGGGCTGGAAAAGTTCGCTGAGGACGATGCTGTCATCGACCGCTTTATCAGCATAAAGCAGGACAAGAAAGTACAGCTTGCCGACTTCGTAAAAGCTAAGGACGGCGACGAGATCTGTGCAGATACCGTTTTCGATATCCAGATAAAGCGCCTGCATGAGTACAAGAGACAGCTTCTGAACGCTTTCTCTATCCTCTGGATATACTACGGCATCAAGGACGGCACTATCAAGAACTTCACTCCCACTACCTTTATCTTCGGCGCTAAGTCCGCCCCCGGATACCGCAGAGCAAAGGCAATTATCAAGTACATCAGCGAAGTGGGCAGGATAGTTTCCTCAGACCCGGACACAAAGGACCTTATCAAGGTGGTGTTCGTTCAGAACTACAACGTAAGCTATGCTGAGAAGCTTGTAGCTGCCGCTGACGTTTCCGAGCAGATATCCACCGCCGGAACTGAGGCTTCCGGTACTGGAAATATGAAGCTGATGCTCAACGGCGCTGTTACTCTGGGTACTTTCGACGGCGCTAATATCGAGATAGTTCAGGAAGCCGGCGAGGATAACAACTACATCTTCGGAGCTCGTGTGGAAGATCTGGAGAAGATCGTTCCCGAATACGACAGCCGCAAGGTTTTCGCTGAGGATAAGACGATAAAGAAAGTGGTATCCTCACTCATCGACGGCAGCGTTTCCGACGGCGGCAGCGGCGACTTCCGTGAACTGTACACCTCACTCCTGGACGGCGCAAGCTGGCACACTCCCGATAACTACTACCTCCTGGGCGACCTGAGAAGCTACGTGGACACAAAACTCCGCTGCCTGAACGACTACGCTTCCGACAGGAGAGCATTTGCAAGAAAACAGTGGCTCAATATGTGCAACGCCGGAAAGTTCAGCTCCGACCGCACTATCGCTGATTACGCCGAAAATATCTGGCATATCTCCTGATATTGGCTCCGGGAAGTAATCTCAAATTCCTGAAACTTCTATAATAAAAATCACCCTGATACTTAATACAGATACCTATATAGAAGTTTTGCCCCTGAGTGTTACAAAGCACTCAGGGGTATTGTGCATATTTATGTTGCTAAGCTAAATCAGAAATTAGATTAATTACAGAATACCTGTAATATCTATAACGCCAATTGAAATAAAAAATGCGCTTAATGACAGTATTATTAATGGTATCTTCCATGCGTAATTATTTGAATAAATACAATCCTTTGAAAATGAAGTTAGTTTTGTGTGAAGTGTTGGATATATAGATACTACTTCATAAGGATCATCTTTCTTTACCCTTAGCACAATTTTCAAGCCTACATCAGGTGGACCAGCCACAAAATACTTCAAATAAAAACTGTATCTTGGACAAGATATTTCGTAACAATTATTCCTTATTCTATATTGTATATAAAAATCATGGGTGTCTGGATTTTCGTCGATCACTATTCCAGTCACTGATTTGACTCCACGGATTGCATCTCTAATCCAAAGAAATATTAAGATAAAGAGAAGTATCAATCCAAATATAAGATAAAACCATCCCAATTTCGCATCACTTTCCTTAATTGAAATTACAACATAGCACTTCTAAATTCCGATTTTTGTCAGTAACAATTATAGCACATCATCTCTGTACTGTCAATAAAAACGCCATAGTACTTCTGACCTTACATCAGAAATACTATGGCGTAAAACTTCTTTATGCGTACCATTCTTATGTATCAGGGTGATTTGTTTGCGTAAATACTATATCAGTACTTCAGACCGTCTACCTGGAGAAGTGCGTAGACAATAGACTCGTGAGAAGTTTTGATGCGGTACTCCGGGAAATTCAAAGTATACGAACCAACTACTGCACGCTTATTATTTGCCAGATTTGTGATATACACGGTAAGGCTAACGTTCTTTCCTGTACCAGGAAGCATAACGTTAACAGAAGTCATATCAGGAAGTATCAGCAGCGGAGTTTCGACTGATGTAACGTTGCCGCTTTCGTCGGTGAGGATAAAGTCCATAACGAACCGACCATAGCCCCGTGAAGTAAGGGGAACGTCAGCGGTCATTCCGCCGGTTGCCAGCGAGAACAGGATATACGGCTCGGCTGTTGTTATGGTGGGAGTTGTAACAGTTTCGGTAGTTGTGGAAGTAGTTTCTGTAGTAGTCGCTGTTGAAGTTGTAACCTCAGTGTCGGTAACGGTAACATTGATAGTTGCCTTCACAAGAGGGTTATCCTCGCTCTTTACAGTAATGACGCAAGTACCGACTCCAACGGCTGTTATGTAGCCGTCGCTGTTGACTATAGCAACGGTCTTAGCAGAGGACGACCATATAGCCTTGCGGTTCTTGGCTGTTTCCGGCAGAAGCGAAGCAGTAACGGAAGTTCCCTTTCCGACCATAAGCGTAACGGAATCAGTGCTGAGATCTATGCTGCTTACACGGTCTGGCGAAGTGGTAGTAGTCACAGCAGAGATATCCGAAGATGTAGTTGTAGTGGAGGTAGTTTCCTGGGAAGTTATGGTGGAAGTAGTATCAGCGTAAACGGTTACCTGTATCTCAGCAGTAACATCAGGGTTTGAGATGCTTGTTACTGTAACCACGCAAGTTCCGGGATTTTTGCCTGTGATAACGCCCTGCTGGTCAACTGTAGCTACGCTATCGTCGGAAACTGTCCATACGGTTTTCAGTTCAGTAGCATTTGCCGGAAGCAGAGTAACTGTAGCAGTATCCCATTCGCCTGGTCTGATGCTTAGAGATGTTTTTGAAAGGCGTATACCTGTGACTTTGTTGCGGTCAACAACAGTTACCTTGACCTGTGCTGAAACGGCAGGATTTGACACACTTGAAGCAGTGATAACGCAGCTTCCGTCAGCAACAGCCTTCACCCAGCCGTTTTTGTCAACAGTAGCCACAGCCTCGTCTGAACTTGACCATGTTACCGCATTGTTGTCTGCATCGACAGGCAGAAGTGTAGCGGTGAGGATACTTCCGTCGCCCACGTTCAGAGTAACCTCAGTTCGTGAAATGCGGATATCACTAACTCCCTCAAGTGCCAAGGTGGAAGTTGAAAAGGGTTCTGTAGTGGTGGTAGCGGAAGTTGTGGCAGTTGTGGTGGAAGTAGTTGTGGTAGTAGCCTCATCAGTGGAAACTGTAGTTACTGCATGGACAACGACTTTCACAGTCCCGGTAACCTCCGGGTTTGAGAGACTGCTTACAGTGAGTATACAAGTACCGGCTTTTTTGCCGATGACCCAGCCCTCGCTGTCAACAGAAGCAACAGATTCATCAGAAATGCTCCAAACAGCCCGCTTATCGTAGGCACTGTCAGGCAGGAATGTCACAGCGGACATATCCCCCTCACCCACGTTTATATCAATAGTGGACTTCTGCATACGCAGAGCGGTTACCTTTCCGGAATCTGTAACGTTCACAGTAAGCGAAGCAGAAATACTTGGGTCATCATTGCTTGTGCAGGTGATAACGCAGCTTCCCTCATTAAGGGCTATGATCCAGCCAACCTCGTCAACAGAAGCTACTGTCTCATCTGAACTTGTCCAGGTAAGAGACTTGTCCTTTGCGTCGGTCGGTAGAATAGTTGCTTCAGCAAGACAGCCGTATCCGACTTCCAGGGCGATAGTTGTCCGCTTTAGTCTTATACCGCTAACTTTCGTGTAAACCTCGGTGGTTGTGGTAGTAGTGGCAGGCGCACTTGTGGTAGTTGTCTTAGTTGTGGTTGTTGTAGTCGGAGCGGAAGTAGTCGATGTGGTGGTAGCTTTTGTAGTAGTGGTAGTAGTTGCGGATTTGGTAGTTGAAGTAGTGGTAGTTCCGGCTGAACCGGTGGTTGTTGTTGTTCCGGACTTTGTTGTTGAAGTAGTAGTAGTTCCGGCTGAACCGGTGGTGGTTGTTGTTCCGGACTTGGTAGTTGAAGTAGTAGTTGTTCCGGACTTTGTTGTTGAAGTAGTAGTAGTTCCGGCTGAACCGGTGGTGGTTGTTGTTCCGGACTTGGTAGTTGAAGTAGTAGTTGTTCCGGCTGAACCGGTAGTGGTTGTTGTTCCGGACTTGGTTGTTGATGTAGTAGTAGCCGGAAGTGTGGTAGAAACCACAGTTTTCTCATCGTAGAACTCTTTAATGCCCAGAGTTCCACCTGTAGAAAAATAGCTGTAGTATTTCAATATCATTGAAGCATCATTGGCTGTCATTTCGCTGTCATCATCAATATCAGCGGCAGCCACCTGCTCTAAATTAAGTGTAGTACCTGTTCCCGTAGAAACATTTCCGTACTCTGAAAGCACAAGTGAAGCATCTGCGGAACTTATTTCGCCGTCGCCGTCAACATCACCAAAGGCGTATACCTTCTTTTCAGCTGAACTGTCACTTTCTGCGTAAACCTGTACATTCTCATCAAAGACCGGCAAAGAACTTGCGGCGATAAGGAAAGACAGCGCAGCAGCGGCTGTTTTTTTAATTCTCATATTTTCTCCTTTACTGTCGGAAAAACCCGTTATTCTTCCATCATTGCGATTAAATATATAAAAGGCAGTTCATTAAGGCAACACCGCACAAAGACCGCCTGACGGCTTTGTGGCACATCTGCTTGCATATTTCCCGGCATCTTGCACACAAATTTCTTGACATACGTCAGTATGCCTGCGAAATTTATGCACAATCTGCCGAAAAATCTGACTGCGCATCTGCACCACAATCTCTGTGCGGTGTTGCCTTAAAAATGAACAAATAAGCCATAATACTATTATAGCGTTCCGGGTCTTAAATTTCAAGACATTATCGGCAAAAAACACAGTATCCGGCGTTTTTTTGTAGCACAATGCACAAAAAGACTGCCGAGCATTAATGTCCGGCAGTCTAAAGATACTATAGATTTTGCGATATATCGTCTATCAATTTACTTAACAGGGCAATCGCTCTGGCTAACAACGCCTGCGTCAAGCTGCTGGATAATGAAAGCGTCCTTGGTGTTAACGTCCTTATCAGCGTTGCAGTCGCAGTTGATAAGTGCCTGCTCTGAAAGCGGGTACTTTACCTTATTAGCGGAGTACTGGAGAACCATAACGATATCTGATACTGAAACTGCATCGTTTCCGTCAGCGTCGCCCCATACCTTAGCACTAAGACCTGTAGTAGTTGCAGTTGTGGTAGTAGTTGTTGTGGTGGTGGTTGTAGTTGTGGTAGTAGATGTAGTAGTCTTTTCAGCGTAGTATACCTCTATATTGTCAATGCTGATAGCGTCCTGCTCGCCGTAGTAGTAGCCAAGCTGGAGTTTGCCGTCAGCGGAGTTCACGCCGTTGTCGCCGGTAAGACCGCCTGTAACAGTATCGGGAAGTATCCACATAATAGAAGTCTTGCTTCCGGCATCAAGTACAGCGAAATTGCCGCCCTCCTGATACCAGTAGTCAGAGCTTATATCCTTTGTAACGCCTGTGCCAACGCCGTAAACCAGCTTGCCAATATCTGACTTAGCGCTGATGTCGAAGCGGATAGCGTAAACGTCCTTAGTGGAATCAATACCCAGATCAGCGTAAGCTACCTCAAGGTTTTTCTCGGTGTCCTTACCTGTATGGTCGAGAGTTTCCTTAACGGAAGTAGCCTCGGAGTTGTCATAGGGGATTATCTTCTCGGTTGTATATGTCAGAACAGCGTCAGACACAGCAACAGACTCAACCTCGTCGCCCTTTGTATCATTGCCCCACCAGTACTGGAATGAGATAGAATCAGCAGCGCCCAGAGATACATAAGGCTGAACCTCTGTAGGAACTTCCCAGTAAGCTTCGATGTACTTGCCAGCGCCGGTGATCTTTCCGCCAGTGCCGGGAGTGATAAGGAACTCAACTCCCTCCTTCTCAAAGTCAGCAACAGCGTCCTCGCCCATATCGTTATACCAGTAGCCGGAATGTTCCTTGCCCTCGATACCTGCAAGCTGTTTTGCGTACTCAGTATCAGCATCGGATTTGTATGCAACATTCAGACCGCCGCCGTAGATGAACTGATCCATTTCTACATCAGGCTCAAGGGTAACAGTCAGTGACTCGATAGTAACGCCCTGAGTATCGCTGAGTCCGAAGTCGGAGTACTTGAACTTATGGCTGTTGATAGGAGCATCGGGAGAAACCTCGTCGGGGTTCTCAGCATAGTAGTCCTCATCGTAGCCCTTGGTCAGAACCAGACCTTCAATAGTTTCTGGGTCGATCTGCTTAGCAACAGTGGAAGTGATAGTAGCAGTACCATCGCCATTGTCCTTGAATGACCAGCTAACGTCGCCGGGGCAGTTTTCGCCGTTGGAGTGGCGGTTATTGTTGGAAACCTCGCCGTCAGAAGGAGTCGGGTCTGTTGAACTGCTGCTTCCGCCGGGTGTAGTGCTTCCGGTGATGCTTGTGATAACGATAGTACTCTTAGACTCGCCGGCGTAGTAGTTTCTGAACTCGAACTCGCCGGGATACATAGCAGTAGATGGGTCGAACTTAACGTCCAGTGAAGAAATGTCGATAGAAATTGTCACAGCTTTTCCGGCAGTGCAGGCAACGTCAGTACCAGCAGCCTCGGCAGTACCGCTTGTGTCGATGAACTTGCCGGTCTTGCCGTCCAGTTCGTACCAGTAGGGTGACTTTGAAGTACCGATACCGAAGCCGTAGTTTAATTTGCCGGTGAAGTCAGGTGTGAAAGTGATGTTGATGTACTTGTCAGTGGACTTTGCGTAGTCAGCGGTGTAAAGTCTTGCAGCGCCATCGACCTTTACAGAAGCAATAGCGTTCTTTTCAGCGGAAACGCTCACACTGGGGACGTACTCAGCATACACGGGTGCGGAAAGCAGGTAAGCCGGAACAGCAGAAGCAGCCATAACTGCACTCATAACAGAAGCGGTAAGCTTTCCAGTAAGTTTGTTTGTTCTCATTGAAATCATTCCTCCCATAAATTTTCAATAACAACGTTAATTTTTGTGCAGCTTAATTATAGCATAGTAAAAACCAAAATTTGTTAACAAAGTGTTAAGAATTGTGAAAATTGGACGAAACAATATAAAGTTCAAGGAATATTTGTACACAATTCACAAAGTGCCGCTTAAATAATACTGTTAGTAAAGGCGATTTTTAATGCACAATGCATAATTTTATTAATGCGTAATTCGTAATGCGTAATGCGTAATTAATGGTGTCGCCTTACAGCGACAGTTTTAAAAAAGAATGTCCGGCTGAATTTACTTCGTTCTCAGCCGGACGTTTTTCTTTATTATGATTTGTGGCAGTAAACCTACCGCTTTAGTAATAGCTGGGCGCAATTACGCATTACGCATTACGAATTACGCATTATAATTCAGATGTCTCTGAAACGGATAGCCTTCATCGCCCTGACTGCCGCCTCGGAAAAATCGCTGCATATTGAGGAATGAAGCGTCATAAGGGGTGCGTCCATAGATATCTTATCGCCCGGTGCGCAGTGCATCTCGATACCAGCCGACAGGTCAACCTGGTCTTCCTTGCTTATTCTGCCAGCGCCCAGAAGCAGCGATGCCATGCCTATCTCCTCGCTGTTGACGGAGAGGATCTCCACGTCCCTTGATGCCCTGAGTTCATGACTGAAAACCGGCTGCGGCAGAAGTGAAGTATCATCGCATATACGTGGATCGCCGCCGTGAAGTTCAACAGTTTTCTGGAATATCTCCAGTGCCTTGCCTGAGGATATAGCCTTCTGTGCCATTTCAGCGCACTTGTCATAGCTTCCCTTTCCGGCAAGTTCAAGCATATTCGCCGTAAGGAATATGCAGGTATCGTACAGCTTGTCCTTCTTCTCGCCACGGAGTATCTCAACAGCCTCCCGGACTTCCAGAGCATTTCCCACGCAGCTTCCCAGAGGTGCGTCCATATCAGTAATTACCGCCCTGCACTTCTTTCCCGCAGATACGCCAACACGTTCCATTATATCAGCAAGCCTGTGTGCATCACCGCAGTTCTTCATAAATGCTCCAGAGCCGCACTTAACGTCCAGAACCAGACCCTCTGAGCCAAGTGCCAGCTTCTTGCTCATAATGCTCGCACAAATGAGGGGAATGCTGTCAACAGTGCCGGAAGAATTTCTCAGCGCATAGATCTTCTTATCCGCAGGGCAAAGCGAGCCTGTCTGCGAGATTATCGAGAATCCGGTCTTATTGATGATATCGAAGAATTCGCTCAGCTCCATTTCTGTACGATAGCCGGTGATACTCTCCAGTTTGTCGATAGTACCGCCGGTATGTCCCAGACCTCTGCCCGACATTTTGGGTACTGCGATACCGCAGGCAGCCGCAGCAGGGCCAATGATAAGGCTGGTCTTATCGCCGACTCCGCCGGTGCTGTGCTTATCCACGGTAAAGCGGTCGATATTTGACATATCCACCTTTTCGCCGCTGTCACGCATCGCCAAAGTAAGGGTAACCGTTTCCTCCTCAGTAAGACCATTAAGGCAAACCGCCATCAGCCATGAGGACATCTGGTAATCAGGGATATCGCCTGAGGTATATGAATTTACCAGCCAGATCATTTCCTCGGTGCTGAGGGGCTGAGTTTTTTTAGTTTTAGTAATAATATCAATAATATTCAAAGCATTTCCACCTCCTGTATTTACTATTTTACCATATCTTATATAAAATTTCAATACTTTTTGTGAAAAAAGCAGCCATCAACGGCAATTTTGATAGATATATCCTATCAATCAGTTTTGTATTTGTTAATTATGTACAATCGCTGTCAAACAACTTTGTTGAACTCAGCTAACGAACTTCAACACCACCATGCAGACTACAAATGGTACACCCAGCAAGGCACTTCCGCAGATGTTGAATGGATTCAGCGGCAGTTCAGCGCCGAAATATCCACCAAAATGGCTTACCAGACATAGTGCCGCAAGCCCGGTCATAGTGCCAAAAAGCACATGAGAAAGCCGTTTTTTCTGTCGTGAGTAGTAAATTATAACTGCCGCCGCAGACAGTCCGCAGACAAGCCCGAAGATAGTATCCGTCGTCATTTTTCCCTCCTAAAGCATGATGTACGCAAGGGCAAGCAGAAGCCGCTTGTCGCCGCCCTCACGCATTATCAAAAAAAGCAGCGCCAGTATCAGCAGTTTCTCGCTGTCAGGTTTGCCGGAAAACAGCCGTGAAATAAGGTTTTCAGCCGGGTTTTCTCCGTTGCTCTCCGCCTTTCCCGGAACATTATCCGGCGGTAGATCCATTGGCGCTCTGCTGTAAACTGACATCTGCCCACCTCCTAAATAAAGTCTTTCAGCAGCCCGTTTTCCTTTGCGACGCTGAACACCGCCAGCAGTTTCAGAAGTCTTACCGCCTTGTCAACTCTCTGCTGCTTTTCCGGGCTAAGGTGCGGACGCAGCGCAAGGAGAAGGTCGGTATTCGGGTCTTTCTGTGACATCGCCCCGGCAAGGCTGGTAAGCTGCATGACCTTGCCGATATCGAATCCAGGTTCTTGCGGAGACTCGCTGCTGCCGCTTTCGTCCCCCTGCCCTGGCTGAGTACCCGTTTCGTCCATGAACATTTTCGCAAGCTCGGATATCTGCCTGACGCTCTCACCGTCAGACAGAAGTTCCGAGAGTTTCCCCATCATGTCGTCCATATCAGTTCCCGGAAAGCTTTTTGTAGAGTGCCTTTGCCTGGGGAGTACTCATAAGCTTCTCCACAAGCTGCGGATTATTCACCGCCTGCCTGAATTTCGCCGCATCTGACGGGCTCATGGCACTCAGTGCGCTGTCGAATTTTCCCTGCTCGAACTCGCTTTTAAGCTGCTCCTGAGGAACGCCTATTTTCTTGCTGATAGCACTCAGAAGTCCGCCAAGCTGTTTAGGATCAATATTGCTCATAAAAAATACCCCCTGTATAAATTAGCTGATAATATCCGCTGAATTAATTAAAAATACACATTTGTTTTTATATTTAGTAGGAAATTATTGACAATCCGTATATTATGTGGTATAATAATATTCGGGACATTTGTTGTCTCCCCCTCACTACTACCTATTATTGGAGGCACGCTTATGCGTATCATTGTTATTTCCGACACCCACGGCAACTATAACGCCATTGAATCTGTTTTTCTCAGAAATAAAGATGCGGACTGGTTCTTTCACCTCGGCGACGGCGAAAATGAACTCGATCGCTTTATTATCACTCATATGGATATGTCACAGAAAATAATCCACGTTGCAGGCAACTGTGATTACGACAGTATCAGCCCTACTTCCTTCATACTCCCCGTTCCCGGTCACAGGATCTACGCTGCCCACGGTCACAGGCTGGCGGTAAAGAACGACCTGAGTATCCTGAAAAAGACTGCTGAGGAAAATCAGTGCGATATCGCTATTTTCGGACACACCCACGTCCCCTACAACCAGTATGACGACGGAATGTATCTGTTCAATCCTGGTGCTGCGGCAATTTCAGTAGGTGAAACAAAATCCACTTTTGGCTGTATCGACATCTCTGATGCGGGAGTTCTCCTGAATATCACCGAGGTCTGAAACAGTATATGCCTGAGGCGGCGGCTTTGTTACGTCCCTTATATACTATTCCGGTATCAAAGTAAATATGAATCAAAAAGGCACTTCCATTCTGCGGAAGTGCCTTTCTTCGTTATTTTATCACGTTCTCAACGCCTTCGATAGTGAATTCGATCTTGAAACTGTCCTTTGCCATAGTGTAGTCTATTGGCGAAAGTGCATCGTTATACTTATTCACAAGCTCGATGTATAAGTTGCCGTTTGCGTCCTCCATAACTACCGGGTTTTTTACAGGTATCTCTGTATCATCGCAGTAGAGTTTTACGTCCTTGATGCCGACTTTCGGTGAGTAGGCAAGATCAGTGCTGACAAAGAGCATATTCAGGCTCTCGCTGTCGGCAGAGAAGTCATATCCGGTAACAGCAACAGTGTAAGTGCCGCTCTCCTTGATAACAGCGTCCTCGAATTTAGCGCCTGCGTCAACGATATCGTCGCTGCCGTCGCCGTCAGTATCCTCCCAGCGGATAAGTGTGTTGAAATGCTCTGTAGCAGCGCCATACTGACCGTCAGTGCAGCTATTGCGGAAGGTGTACTTCTCGGTCTGTATACCGATGTATGCGCCTGCCTCTTTTTTCTCGTCAGCCTTCTGGGAAGTGTAGGAGGTTATCTTAGTTGACATACCAGCGTCAGGGTCTTTGTCGTTTACTGCTCTGATGATAGTCTCGATTATTTCCGGCTGAGACTGTTCAGCAGTATCTCTCTTGAAAAGACCGAAGCCGTAAGGACCATTGTAGCCGTTGTCCCAGTATACCGGGGTGATTCCCATAGACGCACAAGTTCCTGCAAAGAAGCCGTCCCAGTAAGCACGGTTCTCGGCGATCTGATTTGGGATACCGGCGTTGCCGTTGGTCTTGTCGATACAGCCGTACTCACCGACGATTACCGGTATACCGTTATCCACGAACTTCTCTTTCAGCTTCTGAACCTGTCCGGCAAGGTAAGTCTCATCGCCCCAGTTGGGCTTGCTTTTCTTGGAAGCCTTGTTTACCTCGATTATCTCGTCGCCCTTTTTGCCCCAGAGGAATATCTTTCCCTTGCTTTCGTCGCCGCAGTAGTCCCAGGGATCATAGCAATGAACAGAAACCACGATACGTCCCTCGCCGGCGGTATTCTGCTCATCAGTAGGCAGCTCAAAACCGAAGTCGCCTGTGGTATAGTTTATATCAGTATTCCAGCCGGGCATCAAAAGCCAGCGGTGGGTATTCTTCTCGCCAGTGCTGCGGACGGTATCAACGAATATCTGGTTATAACTGTTGATATTGGCGTAGTACTCCGGAACAGGATCATGATACTCGCCGTCGAACTCCTCGTTCATGCTCTCAAAAATGAGATGCTCATCATAGTCCTTGAATTTCTCTGCGATCTGCTTCCATACCGCAGCGTACTTTTCCTTGATATAGTCCTGGTTATCGCCATTGCAGAGGAACCAGCCGCCGTCGATGGAGTTGTAGCCGTCGCCGTGCATATTGATAATAACGTTCAGGTCACGGTTGTAGCAGTAGTCTACTACCTCGTTAACACGGCTGAGCCAAGCTTCATCTATCTTGTAGCCGTTATTGTCGTCGATCTTGCTAAGGTAAGAAACGGGTATGCGGACTGTCTTGAATCCGGCATCAGCAACAGCGTTTATCATTTCCTGAGAAGCGGCAGGGTTGCCCCAGACAGTCTCGCTGGGAGTGCCTGCGGTACAGGCTTCGAGGGTGTTGCCGTAATTCCAGCCAGCGCCAAGGGTATCAGCGAAGGAATCGAGGCTGATAGTGTAGTTGCTGTCGGCTTTTGATGAAGCGGAATTATCGCCGCCATTTTCTGGTGCAGAGCTGCCGTTGCCTGAGGAGCAGCTAACTGCTGATGCAGCCATGCTGAGAGAGCAGAGCAGAGCCGCAGTCATTTTCTTGAAAGACATAGAGGACCTCCTTAAAATCGTGGTTTGCCTAAAACCGTAATGACCGGTGATACCGGTAAAATAAGCCAATCTGATTATACCATATATCGGCGCAAATTGCAATAGCGAACAGTAATTTTTCCAGGGTGACAGCATTTACTTTTGTGAAGCATTTTCTGATATACAATGGAAAACTACCGGTTTCCGTAGAAAGCCATGCGCCGGAATAATTTCCGGCGACAGGCTGGTAAGGATTTGTCCTTTCTTGGGCTACAGAAAGACTTGCCGGGAAAAATCGGCA